>CAYQCZ010000222.1:0-7292 GCA_964415955.1 uncultured Verrucomicrobiota bacterium
GTGTTGTCGGCTCCGTAGGTCTGGTTGGTGGTGAAGTAGGGCTCAACACCGTAGGCGCGATACACGCCATCCGCATAGACGGGCTGGCCAATGTCAGGCCACCGGTTGGAATTGAAATGCGGCGCCTTGGCGAGGGTATCCCTGGTTGCGTCCAATCGGAGGGTTTCCCGGTCACCCGAGAAGCGGAACGCCGTGGGCGGAATCGCGCTGAGTTCGTCGCCGATGCCGATGAATCCGCCGGCAGAAATGACCACGGCCACAATGCGGCCCGCGGCAAGATCCACCAGGATGCTGTCCACATCGCCGAGCGTTTCATCCTTCGCGTTCTTCACATCGGTGCCGATGAGATCGCTGGCTTTCTGAACGAGGCTCAGACGGGCCGCCGGAATCCGGGCCTGGCGCTGACTTGCGGGTCGGACCTTGTCCCATGTGCCGTCCGGACGACGGACAGAAATGGTGTCGGGTGCCGGCACTTCGGAGCGCGGATTATCCGTCGCCGTCCCGGCCGACTCGACAAACGTGAGCGCCTGCTCTTCACCATAAAGGGTGTAAATGGTGGTCAGGTGACTGAGGCTGGATTGCTCGGCCCATTTCGACATGTCGAATGTCGGCGCGGCTTTCAGCTTCTCCCTGGTCGTATCGAGGTGTAGCAGCTTTTGGGCTGTGTCGTGATGCAATGCGCCCGGAGGCGCGGCCGTCAGGGTGTCCCCGATGCCGAAGAAGCCGCCGGTGGAGAGGATGACCTGGACGATGCGTCCGGATTCCACATCCAGCGCAAGCTCTTCCACCTTGCCGAGTTTTTCCTCCTGGTAGTTCTTGACTGTCATGCCGATGAGGTCGCTGGTTTTTGCCGCGCCATTAAGCCGGTCGGCCCTCGGCTGGGCCATGGCCTTGGGCGTGTTATATTCCTGGAACTCCTTCTGCGGGTTGGTGGTGTCCTGGGCCAGGGCGGAACACGCCATCACGGAGATGACGGAGGCAGTGGCCATGATTCGAGTTTTGGTTTTCATGTTTTCGTTTTTGTTTTTTGTTGTCGTGTAAGAGAAAGATATCCCTCCCACGAACAGCACAGTAAGCGGACAGGAAGGGCGATCGCCATGGGGTGATCGACCCGAACAGAAGGGTTTTTCAACTGGGCCGTATCTGCATGACAGCGAGGGCGTGCTAGCGAAACCGTTCCCAGAGCTTCGTGTAGGCCAGCACCAGCGACGCCGGATCCGTGGCCGTGGTCCGGAGCTGTTCCTGCAGGCGGTTCAGCAGCGCGGGATCATCCTTTGCCGGTGGTTCCCAAAGCAAAACCGGGAGGGTGTTCAAAAGTCTTTCGCGGGGATACCGAAGGGACTTCGCGCGCCACGCCATGGCGGGGCCGAAGCGGATGGAATTCACCGCCCAGTTCCTAAATGCCTTTGTCTCTGGACACTTGTCGATGGAACTCAGGGCGTATTCACGTGCCGACGCAAAGGCACCGCCCAACCGGCGATGCTCCAGCCAGAGCCACACTTGCAATGCCAGGTCAGACAGTCCGGCAAAAAGTTCCCGCGCCTCTTGCTCTCCATCCAGACTGCGCCCGGGATGGAGTTTGAACTCAACCCCGGACTGGTGGTGGCGCTGCACCGATGTCAGCGACGGAAAGCCGGGGATGTGTTGCAGGCGTTGCACGCGTTCACCCCGCACCACACAACTCCCGTGGTAACATCCTTGGGCCGTCAACAGAACATCCCCCAGGGCCAGCCGGAGTTTTGCCAGGTTCCGCTCTGCAAACCCGGTCGTCCATGATCCCGCTCCGGTCCGTTCCTTGACGAAGAGCAGCCCCGTGCAGCGGTTCATCAGCAGACGGACGGCTTCGGAGAGCGGAATGTTCCCTGCATCAAGATGATGCGCGCTCCAGTCGAGCAGATTCTTCGGGCCGTGCAGGCTCTTGTGTCCGACGGCAAGATCGTGATAAAACATGCTTGATCCGCTGTGGCGCAGTTTTTCGAGGGACAGGATCTTGAAATCCACATCGATGCCCGCGTGTGCGCCGGCCTCCAGCCCCAGCCGGTGCAACGTCGCGCCGTATTGCTTTTCGTTGAGCCAGTTCAACCCGGAAATGAAGATGTAGAACTCGAGATCATTGAACGGAAGATCTTCACCGTCTTTGCGGAACACCCCGCCCTCGCCGCGTCCGTAGCCGCCGCCGAGCAACACGGCCTGGAGTTTCCTCCCTGGCACGCACTTCCTGATGTCGGTCAGGACACGCCGGCATATCTGCTGAATGTTGTCCTCCAACCCTGCACTGCCGTCGCGGGTGAAGCGATCTTCCAGCGTGGAAGAAGGCGCGAATACTTGGACGGTCCGCCTGTCCACAGATCGAATTGGAGAGATCATGGACGTGTGGCAGATGTCATGACGGAGGGCGGCACGAAGGGCGGCCGCGAATCCGGGCGGCTCCGCCGACCCTCACAGAAGCCGTCGTAACTGCCCTTGCGCTTCTGCCAGCGGATGCCGGTGGCGTGGGGCCATTCCGTCAGCCGACCTTGGCGCAGACAGTAGGCGAGATCTTTTCTCACGTCGTTCAACCAGCCGAGGCCGACCCGGGCCGGCCAACGAAAGCCTCCTGAACTGTCCGTCAATGCCCACGCCAGCGCCCTGCCTTCACCAAAGGCTCTTTTGTAGGCCTGTGCCATGGTGTAATTGTGCGAGTGCACCACCGTGGATGCGGGAACATAGCGTATCTCGAAACCGCGGGAACGGCACCAGCGCGTGTATTCGTCGTCCTCTGAATACTGGAATCGCTCGTCAAATCCCCGCTGTGCCCAAACGTCCTTGCGGATTCCGCTGCTGACCATGCTGAAGAAATGATCCCAGCGCGCCGTCTCGCGGGCCGGTCCGAAGCAGCGCTCGTAATCATGGGCAAACACCGCGCGACAATCGGGCCGGGGCACCTGCCGCCCGAAAACCGCCGCGACCCGCCGGTCCTGCAATGCCTCCACCAGCGGCCGCAGCCAGTTGGGGCCAACCGGCGTGGCGTCGGCATTGATGAATATTCCAAAATCGGACCGCGTCTGTCGCATCCCCCAGTTCATCACGCGTGCGGGATTGTAATCCCATGAATGGATCTCAAGGAACTCGCGCGGTTTTGCCTGCCGGATCAGTTCGGGGGATCCGTCGGTGGAACCGGAGTCGATGACGATCAGTTCCCAATTGCGATAATCCTGAGCCATCACCGCGGCAAGTGTCTCGCGCAATGCCCATCCTTCATTGAAGGACCGCAGGACGATGGAGACAAAAGGTTCATCCATTTGCATCCGGCAGGTTAAGGGCCGTGTGCCTGTGGACACCATGGGGTACATCATGCTCCCACCCTAAGTAATTCACCCACTTTCGTAATGACGCACTTTGCCGTCTACTGTGGTCCACGGTCGGAACCAAAACCTGAAACCATCTGTGACTGATTCTTCAATTCTACCTGACTCACCCCATGTATCGATCGCGATCATTGCGTGGAACGAAGAGGAGTCCATCGAAGCAATGTTGGAATCCTTGTTTCGCCAATCCATCTTTAGACACTTCGTCCTGGCGGGCCAGTCAGCGCAGATCGTCTGCGTTGCCAATGGGTGCACCGACCGGACTGCAGAGAGGGCTGGCGCGTGCTTCCGCGAACATCGGACTGGCAACGCGTTCCGGGACGGTTTCACCACCTCGACAGCCGAAATTCCGGAGCGTGGAAAAACCAACGCCTGGAACAAGTTCGTCCATGAACTTTCAGACAGGCATTCCTTCTGCCTTTTCCTCATGGATGCAGACATACTGATGCTGCATCCCGACACGCTCTGGAGCATGTACCAAACGCTTGTGGAACATCCGGAAGCTTCCGTTTCCGTGGACCACCCTCTCAAGGACATCGCCCGGGCGCGAAGCCCGGGGATTCTGGGACGAATTTCGCTGACCACTTCCCAGATGACGCGGACCGGGACAGCACAACTTACCGGCCAACTCTATTGCATCCGGACCACCATCGCACATCGGATCTACCTGCCTCATGACCTGCTCGTGGAGGATGGATTCATCAAGAATCTGGTCTGCACCGATTTCCTGACATCTCCATCCAACCCTGCACGGGTCATTCAAGCCAAGCATGCGGCCCACATCTTTGAATCTTACAAGTCCCCTCGGGCCATCCTCCGGAATCAGAAGCGCCAGATGATTGCCCAGACCATTCTTCATGTTCTGTTCGATCAGGAAATGAAACGCGTTGCGCACGACGAGGGACATGACTTTGCAGGCTATTTGAGAAGGCGTGATCTGGAGCAACCTGGCTGGCTCAAGAAGTTGGTTGGCGAACACGTGCGGCGACTGAAGTTCTTCTGGGAGATATTCCCGGGCCTCCTCAGCTTCCGGTTCAAACGCCTCGCATGCCTTCGTCCACTGGAGCGTCTCCGGGCCCTGCCAGCGGCCTGTGCGGGTTTCGCAGTCACGTTGATTTCCTCATGGATGGCCTTCCGCTTTCTCAAGCGAGGATACACTTCGTACTGGCCTGACACCCGCAGTCGGTCTCTCACAGATTCTTCAACCACCCCAATCCCTCATCAGACCGGGAAACCAGCCTGATCCCCAACTCCACATAACACCATGCATGGCACACTCGCACAGAAAGTCGGTCGGGTGGTCTTCGATTTGGCACTCCACCCTGATTTTCTCCCACGGTATATCAAAAGCAGCATTCTGCCCCGGCGGACGCCGCTCGATTTGGAATCTCCGTGGTTTTCGTACGCGTCGATTGATTATCTGGCCGCGCATCTGACGCGGGACATGTCAGTTTGCGAATATGGTTCAGGCGGTTCCACCCTGTTTTTCGCGCGCCGGGTGAAATCCGTCTTCTCCATCGAGGACAACGAACACTGGTTCGATCTGGTGCAAAAGAGCCTTCGGGAGAAATCCATCAGCAACGTCACCATCAGTCTACACCCATACAACTTCAAGAATCCCGTCGCGTTCGAGAACTCCAAGTATCTGCACGCCATTCCCGATGAGAAATTTGACGTCATCGTGGTGGACGGGACGGAAGAGTGGACTCCCGTGCGCCCTGCCTGCTTTCATCACGCTGAAAAGCACATCAAGCCCGGTGGAATCATCGTCGTGGACGACTCCTGGCGCTACCCCACGCTCAGGGAGCAAAACAATGCGTGGGCCATCCGCGTGTTCAAAAGCGTGGGCCCTTGCCGGCCCGGTGTCACCAGCACGGACATCTTTTCGTACTGACCGCGCGTGGACGACAAAGATCTCATCGGGCTGGGACTGGCATTTCTCGCACTGGTTGTGGGGGTGACGCTTTGCTGCCTGTCCCGCCGGTTACGCGAACTGACATTCTTCGGCCTGGTCGCTGGAACGGCGCTCACCGATCGAGTGGACATAAATTTCGCAAGCCATTACTGGTATCGGGGCACCGCTCGAGGTTTTGAATTCTCGCTGCTGGACGTGCTAGCCATAAGTTTGCTGGCAGGCCAACTAACCCATCTTCTCAAGGAACGGAAACACTTTTTCTGGCCGGCAAGCCTGGCACTGATGCTCGCTTATGCGGCATTTGCCGCCGTCTCGATTCTCTTCGCAGAACCCAAGATTTACGGTCTCTTTGAACTTTCCACAATGCTGCGCTGCATCTTGGTCTTCCTGGCGGCGGCATTGTTTGTCCGCAGCAAGCGGGAGTTGTGCATTCTTGTGGCGGCACTGTGCTGCGTCGTGGGAATGGAATGTCTGCTTTCAATCAAGCAAAGGTACCTGGACGGCGTCCACCGAGTGACCGGCACCTTGGGGCATCCCAACAGCCTGTCGATGTATCTGTGCCTGGTAGGCCCGGTGCTCGCAGCGGCATACACCTCTTTCCTTCCCAGATACCTGCGCTCAGCGTGTTTGGTCGGTATCGCTTGCGCCTCCCTGACCGTCCTGCTCGCGCTATCAAGGGCGGGAATACCCATCTTTGCCGTTGTCATGCTGGGTACCATGGCTTTCTGCGTGTCCTGGAAGATTACCGTCCAGAAATGCGTGGTCATTATGCTGGCCGTCATCGGTCTGTCGATGGTGACCTACAAGTCATGGCACAGCATGCAGGCCAGGTATCAGGAGGCCACACTTGAGGAGGAGTATCTGGACACGAACAAGGAAGGGCGCGGCGTTTACCTTCGCATCGCCAGGTCCATCGTCCAGGATCGGCCGTTCGGGGTCGGCCTCAACAACTGGTCGTACTGGGTGAGCAAAAAGTATGGTGCCATGGAAGGGTTGTACTACGAGGATTACGACGACCTGGAGAATCAGCCAGACAAGGCCAACCTCCCCAGCTTCCATTACGCCGCACCTGCGCACAATCTGCTCGCGCTGACCGCCGGCGAACTGGGCTTGGCGGGGGTGGGCCTCTTTCTCCTGCTCTGGCTCCGGTGGTTCCAGCTCGGCCAGACTTTTCTCCGGCGCAACGTTGACGGCACAGCCCAACGGTTCGGGGTGGGCATCTTCTTCGGCATGACCGGTGTGTTCCTGGAAAGCATCACCGAGTGGGTCTACCGGCAGACAGCGATAGCCTTTGCCTTTCATCTGCTCATCGGAACACTCGCCAGCCTGTGGTATTGGAACCGCCAGCCCCGGCAAAAGGCTGCGCCCGGACGCTACAACCGGATCACCCGGGCGCAAGAGCCCATGCCGACCGCCGTTACAGCTCCAGTTTGATTTATGCGCGTGGCCCACATATTGAGAAAGTACAACCCCGCAGAGTGGGGGGGCACTGAAACCGCCCTCCAGAGGCTTTGCACCTCGCTGCGGCATCAGAAGGTTGATTCCGTCGTGTATGCCCCCAAAATCTCCAGGAATCATCCCCCCGATCCGTTGAAAGAGTGCGGTTGCGACATCAGGCGCTTCCATGCCTGCGTGCCAGTCTGGGGCCTTTCTCCGCAACGCCGGCACCAGCTCATATCCGTGGGGGGTAATCTCCTGTCTTTCGACCTGATTCGTTCGCTCTGGCGGGAACGCGACCTTTCGCTGGTCCATTCACACACGCTGGGACGCATCGGAAGCATTGGCTGCAGAGTGGCGAAACTACGCCACATTCCTTTCATCGTCTCCATACACGGCGGGGTTCTGGACCTGCCGCACGAACTCAAGGCAGGCTACAAGACACCCTGTCACGAGGGACTGGAATGGGGAAAGATTTTCGGCTTCCTGTTACGCACCCGAAAGCTCCTCGATGATGCCGATGCCATCGTCACCTGCAATGGGCGTGAAGCCAGGTTGCTGCAGGAGAAGCACCCGCAACAGCGCGTCATCAC
>CAYQCZ010000223.1:0-1268 GCA_964415955.1 uncultured Verrucomicrobiota bacterium
TCACAAAGTCGTCCATGGCGTGAAAACCAAGGTGCTGTTTTTCGATTGATCCACGGTTTAACCAACGCGACGGCTTCTAAGCCACGAGCAATCGTAGTCGCTCTACGATCTCCACCATGCCCCACGTGTCCTGGCGGCAATAGTCCTCCAGTTGTTTGCGCACCTCTTTTCTTTCTTCCTTCGAAACCCTGCCGAACGTGATTCGCATGAACTCACGACTGGCTGTTCCTCCTTCCTTGATATCCAGATCTTCGTAACTTGATCCCGTCAAGGCTGGCAGCACCGCCTTGATGGATGCGCTGCCAAGCTGTGATGGGTGGTAGTAGCGGAAGGCGCGGAAAGGAATCAGCAGATCTACAAAGCGCGACTCCATGGCCTCAATCCAGCGAGCGTGCCTGGGAAAAGCATCGGCACATTCCTCAAGCCGCTGTTTCTCGAACGAGGCGTTGTAAACCACGATGCTGCCTTTGCGTGGAAGCGTGGCACGCAACGCCTTGATGAATGCCGGCCTTGGATCGTTTGTTCCCTCTGCCAGAAACGAGTGATGCTGTGCGGATTCCTCCGGACCTTCGACAACGTGCAGGGAAAACTGGAACGGGATCTGTTGATAAGGCCAGGTGCCATCGAACAGGGGAATGGCCGATTGGAACGTTTCAAAATCCAGATAGCTGACGGGATAACGCAGTTCATCAAGAAAAGTCCGGATCGCTCGCGGTTCAACGTGGGGTTGGCCAGTGCGGGCTGTTTGCCGCTGGATCTTTTGTTTGGCCGCCAATGGGTAATCCTCCGGGAGGTCCTTCAACGCCACGATCCCGCGTTCCAACAACTCCCAGGGCTTTTGTCGTCCGTTGTGCAGCGTGGTGACGTTTTGCTCCGGCAGAAACGACCAACAGATGTTCATCAACGGACATTCGTAGGGGGAGGAACAATGCGGTCCGATGTTGATCTCAGGATATGTTTTGCGCCCGATTGTCTTGAGCATTTCTCCCACGTGGGATTCAACCTCCCTGCTGAATTCTGAGATCTGGGCGGTGACATCCCGACGGTGGAAGAACTGTTCGGGAACGACTTCTCCATGCCGTTCGTATTGATTGTTGATGTGGAGCAGAAAGCAGTTGCGAAGTTTCAATCCGGCTCCGGTCAGAACATGGGCCTGAAAGGCGATGTCCGGCAGATGCTGGTCTTTGAGGCGCGTGGTGGATTTGACCTCGATCAGATTCCATTCGTCCTCACCCACAGGTTCCAGAACATCAGCCCGGGCAAAGCCA
>CAYQCZ010000223.1:1278-7289 GCA_964415955.1 uncultured Verrucomicrobiota bacterium
TTCTTTGTTTCAACTGCTTGCGCGTCTCCCGAATCAGCCCCGCATAGTCACTGCGGTCACCCATGATCTCCACACCATCGGGCCACAGGGATTTGGCGAGGGCACCCACTTCATGGCCCTGGTCAAAGACGGCCTGCTGGGACGCATCCACTGGCGGGAACGCTTCCCTGGCGTTATAGCGGTGCCACAGGAGCTTGGCGCACTGCAACCCTTGAAGGTAGGTGGATTTGGAGATGAAGGCTGCCATTTCAGCGGGCTCCGGGTTCCTTGGAATCCAATCGTGCCAGTTCCTGCATCACGGACCAGACCCTTGCATAAACCCGTTCACGGCTCCACCCCTGACGGGCCGCCACTTCGCTTTTGAAGTTCGAGTAGTGAAGATCGCTGGCAATGGAGCCGAGCGCCCTGCCGAAATGTTCATGGGCCACCACTGCACGGTAAGGGTAGTCCGCCTGTCTCGTGGCGATGGTTGCTCCCAGTTCCGGCAGATAACGGTCGCGCAAGCTGTCCAGGTCCGCTTTCACACGTGATCGAACCGTGAGATGGGGTTCGCCGGGCTTCTGCACGACGCTGAAGAATCCGATGTTGGTGAAGATCCACATGGTGCGTGTCTGGCTAGTTGAGTTGAAGCTGGTCTCCAGACAGGGGCGGGAGATCGTCCCCCTTTGAGACCTCCTCCTCGATGAGCGGCAGGGCCTTCCATGGCGGCATTCCCGATGCCACTGCCAGAACAGCCCTCATGCCATGTTCGAAGGCAAGGCAGGCGCAGGCCATCACCAGTTGGAATCGATCCACATGCAACTGCCCTTCGTGGATCACGTAAACCTCCCGCAACCGCACCTCACCATCCTCCGGATCCATCTCGAAGCAGGCATGGGCAAGGCGATGATTGATGGCATTGAGCAACTCGGCGCAATGACGGCGACGTTGCCTGGACACCTTCACAGGCGCCACGTGAAGGATCAGCACCCTGGGAAACGGCTCGGACAGGGGCAGACAATGACACTGCCATGTGATCGTGCTGGTGTGAAACTGGCAGATCACCGTGTCCTCTTCAGAGATGGAGCACGCCACATTGAAGGACTCAAAATGGTGTTTGATCTGTTCGGCAATCGGAGGGCTGGCGTTGCGTGTGTTCATAGATTGACGCCCACTATAAACCACCCCCTGTGACATCCGCTGTCCCATCCAAAACAACACCTGTTTTATAATCAGCAAAGGCCTGCGCCCGTTCAATCCTCTGCACGGCCATCCCATGCAGGAACCCACATGTTGCCGGGCTGTGTCCTGCACATTTGAACTCAGGCCATGGTCCTTCCCCACCGAAGGGGCGAGGAATCTGAAATGCCAGGTGCAAGCGGCCGTCGAAAAGCAATGCGCCTTGCGAGGCGAAGAAACCGGTGTTGAAGCTTCAGGCATGACAGTGTTGTGCCCGCCCCGCTTTTTGGTGTGACGAGGCCGCATGGCAGTGTCATTCTCGGCCCACCATGAAAAGCCTTTCACGATCGTTGCATCTCCCTGCAATCGCCACCCTGCTCTTCTTGTTGGGTTGGAGTGCCGGTTCCGATTCAGCACAGGCCGCCGAATCCAAGCCGCCCAACATCCTGTTCATCTTCTCGGACGACCACGCCTACCAGGCGATCAGCGCCTACAACCATCCCCTGCGCCTGCTGGAGACGCCCAACATCGACCGACTGGCGAAGGAAGGCATGCGTTTCGACCGCTGCCTTGTGCCCAATTCCATCTGCGGCCCCAGCCGCGCCGTCATTCTCACCGGCAAATACAGTCACAAGAATGGCTTCTACAACAATTCCGGCAACCGCTTCGACGGAACGCAGCAGACGTTCCCCAAGCTGCTCAAGACCGTGGGATATCAGACGGCGATCGTCGGCAAATGGCATCTGGTGACCGATCCCACCGGTTTCGATTACTGGCATATTCTTCCCGGCCAGGGCGCCTATTACAACCCGCCCATGATCGACAACGGCAAGCAGGTCAAGCACACCGGCTACACCACCGACATCATCACGGACATCGCGCTCGAATGGCTCAAGAACCGCGACAAATCCAAACCCTTCCTCATGATGGCCCAGCACAAGGCGCCGCATCGTGAATGGTCCCCCGCCCTGCGCCATCTGGGCTGGAATGGCGACCGCAAGTTTCCCGAGCCTGAGACGTTGTTCGACAACTACGAAGGCCGGGGCAAGGCGGAGCATTCACAGGACATGACACTGGAGAAGACCTTCACCGAACTGGACGCCAAACTCCGCACGCCGCCCAGCCTGAACGAAGAACAGCGCAAGGTGTGGGATCAGTATTACGGCCCGCGCAACGAGGAATTTCGCAAGGCTAACCTCACCGGCAAAGAACTGGTTCAATGGCGTTACCAGCGTTACATGCACGACTACCTCGGCTGCGTGAAGGCTGTGGATGAAAGCGTTGGCAAACTGCTGAAGTTTCTGGATGACGAGGGGCTGGCGAAGAACACCATCGTCATCTATTCCTCCGACCAGGGTTTCTACCTGGGTGAACACGGGTGGTTTGACAAGCGCTGGATCTTTGAGGAATCCCTCCGCACGCCATTGCTCGTCCGCTGGCCGGGCGTGGCCCAGGGCGGCAGCGTGAACCGCGACATCGTCTCGAATCTCGATTTCGCCAGCACCTTTCTGCAGGCGGCGGCTGTTCCGATCCCCGAAGACATCCAGGGCCGAAGCCTTGTGCCCGTGCTTCAAGGCAAGACGCCTGCCGACTGGCGCAAGAGCTTCTACTACCACTACTACGAATACCCCGGCCCGCATAACGTGCGGAAGCACTACGGCGTGGTCACGGACCGCTACAAGCTGGTCCATTTCTATGAACCGGATGTGAACGAGTGGGAATTGTTCGACAACCTCAAAGATCCCCAGGAAATGCGGAGCGTCTATAATCGCAAGGACTACATCACAGTGCAAAAGCAGCTTGAGACAGAACTGGCCCGCCTTCGCACCGAACTGGAAGTGCCCGAGAAGGACGATCCGGAATCCTACACGCGCTCAGGCAACCCCCAGGGGAAACAGAAGACCAGGAAGAAGGACTGACCGCCGGCCGGAGATGAGACGCCTCAGCGAGGCGTCTCTACGGTGACGCGCAAAGCAGAGACGGGCCGGTGGTGGGGCGAGACTCTGTTAGGCCTGATCTCATCGGTGCAGCCTTACGGGCGCAAAGGCGGGAAGTGGATTGAAACACGAAGCTTCTGAAGGTTTTCCGCCTGCTTCCTCATCCCTGACTCGCTCGGAAATGTCAGGGCTCGACAGAGTGACGTGACCGCCAGTTTCAGTCACAATCAGGCCAAACCCGAATCTTGCTTGTCATCCATAAATCTCTTACTCACAAGGCAGCCATGAGGAAACCAAGGCCAGTGTCTCATGCAGATGCCAAACCCCGGTCTGGCCGGCAAAATAAAAATGGACGCTCTACTACTGCTTGCCATCGTTGTTAGCCCATGCTTTGGGTTTTGGGCGCTTGTTAAAGCGAAGAGGAGGATCGTCCGCATTTTAGGAGTATTCTTTTGCAGCCTTGCGGTCGGTTTGGTTGTTGGAATCGCGGTCGCCATTAGTCGTGCGTGGTCCGGCGGGAATGGGAACACTGCTTTCTTCGTGACCACGGCGCTTTGTTTTGTCGTTCTTCTGCCATTTGCCCTTCGCAAAACCGTCGAGCACTCCAAGAAAGTATGACGAAAGAGACGAAATCGCTGCAGGCAACAGCCACCGCGCCGGTTAGTTTATAGATTTATGAAACTCGAACATCATTGTTGTAAGCCACCACGCTCGCTTTCGGTGGCTGTGCCTGAGATTGATCGTTGATATGACCGCTGACCACACCATGAAATATCTCCTCGCGCTTGTCTTGGCTGCTCTTGTCGGATGCTCGACACCGAATGAAGCGGAACGTCCTCTGAAGCAGTTCCATGAATCAAATTTCGGGGTGACGTTCAATCATTCCGAAGACATCAGCACGGAATACAATCCACACGGTGGCGCAAATCAGGTCCGATTAAGCTGGAAGGGAAAGCCGGTCGGCGGGCTACAGATACTCCGTCCGTTTCCCACAACAAATGACACCGAATTCATATCATCGGGGAAGGAATATTTCAGAAGCAGATTCAGGGCGCACTCTGTTGAGCACCGCTACGATGAGACTCCGCGCCAATACAGGTTTCACGTCTTTAGAGCCAAGCTGACAAACGAGGGGGGCGACATGATCGCCGAACGTTTCGCTTACCTGCGGCACCGCCTAAGCACAGATCCAGATCAGGCATTTCTTGATCGGATGTTCGGCACCTTCGTCTTCGATTTTGCTGCTCCCGCAACGAATTATCCGGCACTTGAGAAGGAAATTCGAATCGTAATTGATTCGTTTAGATTGGATGAACGCCATTGATTTAGTATTGGCCCTGCGGCTTCTAAAGAAACAAGGATGAGGTCAGAAGCCGTTTTTTTGGGTATTTTGCATGGGCGTGTTTTGAGAGGTCTGCGCCGCGAGCAACACAAATGGCCGGACATGGGTTCCACAAAAAGCCTATGCGGCCAAGACGCCGATCGACTTTTGGATCTGGAGTCAGGCCAAAGCGTGACATGACCATATGCGGGTAGGTTGCACCGTCACCGCAATGCCCGCCCGTGGTTCTCCGTCTGCCTTCCACCTGCAGCCAATAAGAGCTTTACACATTTTGCCATGCTCCGCACATTCTCCTCCCATTGTTTTCTGAAATGACGCCGGCCCTCAACAAATCTACCGAACCCCAGGCGGAACGCACCTACCAGACCGCCATCAAACAGTCCCAGGACTACCTGCTGGGCATCCAGAAGCCCGAGGGGTATTGGGTGGGCGAGTTGATCGTGGATTCCACCCTCGTCTCGGACACCCTCGCCTATCACCACTGGGCGGGGGATGTGGACAAGGAATGGCAGCGCAAGGCGATCAACCACCTGTTCGCCATGCAGTTGCCCGATGGCGGGTGGAACATCTACCCCAACGGCCCCGCCGAGGTGAACGCCACCATCAAGGCCTATCTCGCCCTCAAGCTGGCCGGCGTGCCTGTCAACGATCCCCGCATGCTGCGCGCCCGCGACATGGCCCGCGCCCTGGGCGGCGTGCCGCGCATGAACACATTTTCCAAGCTCTACCTGGCGCTCATCGGCCTGGTGGAGTGGCATCACGTGCCCACGATTCCCTGCGAGGTGCTCCTGATCGGCAAATGGTTCCACGTCAATTTCTGGGACATGAGCAACTGGTCCCGGGCCATGATCGTGCCGCTGGCCATCATCAATCATTTCCGCCCCACACGCCGCCTGAACGTCAGTCTCGACGAACTCTATCCCAACGGCAAATGGGAGCTGGATGAGTCACTGCGGCCGCGTTACTTCGACTTCGGCCTCCGCAACGCCTTCCTCTGGCTCGACCGCCTGCACAAGCTCGCCGAATGGGTGAGCCGCAAGGGCCTGCACCCTTTCCGCAAGCGCGCCCTGAAACGCTGCGAGCAGTGGATGATCGAGCGCTTCGAAGGCTCCGACGGTCTGGCCGCCATTTTTCCCGCCATGCTCAACGCGCTCATCGCCCTCAAGGCGCTGGGCTATCCCAATGACCATGAACTGGTGCGTTATTGCGAGCGCGAACTGAAGCGCCTGGAACACGAGGACGAACATTCCGTCCGCATCGAGCCGTGCTTCTCACCCGTATGGGACACGGCCATCGTCAGCATCGCCCTGCGCGAAAGCGGCGTGCCCGCCGAGGATCCGCGCATGAAGAAGGCCGCCGAATGGCTCATGGAAAAGGAAATCCGTTTCCGTGGCGACTGGCACCACAAGAACCCCGTCGATGTGGAGCCCAGTGGATGGGTGTTTGAATACGCCAACAAATGGAACCCGGATGTGGATGACACGGCCATGGTCTTGCTGGCGCTGCGTCAGATTCCAACGGACAACCCCAGGCGCCGCGACGAATGCGTGCGCCGTGGTTACAACTGGATGCTC
>CAYQCZ010000224.1:0-7261 GCA_964415955.1 uncultured Verrucomicrobiota bacterium
ACCTCGTCGCCAACAAACAACACAAAGCTGGAGATTAAATCAGCGTTTCCCTAATGCCCAGATGTAAATACATTGTACAGACAATTCTCGCAAAAAGTGCAGTACAGGCTCTAGACGCCCCGTTCGCTGATCACCTTGTTGCCATCGCCAAGGACGATCACGCGGGGCTTCCAGTTGCGGGCATACGATTCATCCACCTGCACGAAGCTCATGATGGTGAGCTTGTCGCCGGGCTTGCCGAGGTGGGCAACGCCGCCGTTGAGGACGATGGCTCCGGAGCCGCGTTCACCAGGGATGGCGTAGGTTTCAAAGCGGTTGCCGTTGGTCATGTTGCCGCAGAGGATGCGTTCAAAAGGATACAGACCGACCTTCTCCATCAGATCCTCGGCGACGGCGAGGCTGCCCTCGTAGTTCACATTGGCGGCGGTGACGGTCGCCCGGTGAATCTTCGACTTGAGCAGCTGGATGTGCATGTGACTCATGTGCAGGGTTTCAAGTCACGTTTGACTTGAAAAACGGGCGAAACTATAAAGCCGCCCGAACCTAACACAACTCCGGATTCAAAACCACTTCATCACATGAGCAGGAAGATTCGTTACGGCATGGTCGGCGGCGGCAGGGGCGCGTTCATCGGCGCGGTGCATCGCATCGCGGCGGCAATCGACCAGCAGACGGAGCTGGTGTGCGGCGCGTTCAGCAGCGATCCGGAGCGTTCCAAGGCCAGCGGCGCGGACTTGTTCCTGCCGGCGGACCGTTGCTACGGGACGTTCGAGGAGATGATCAAGGGCGAGGCCGCGCTGCCGGCGGACAAGCGGATGGATTTCATCTCCATCGTGACGCCCAACCACATGCATTTCCCGCCTGCGAAGATGGCATTGGAGCATGGTTTCCACGTGCTGAGCGACAAGCCCGCCACGTTCAACCTGGCCGAGGCGAAGAAGCTCGCGGAACTCGTCAAGAAGTCCGGACTGCTTTACGGCCTGACGCATAATTACACCGGTTATCCGCTGGTGAAGGAGGCGCGCGACATGATCCAGGCCGGCAAGCTGGGCAAGATTCGCAAGGTGGTGGTGGAGTATCCCCAGGGCTGGCTGGCGACGCGCCTTGAAGCCAGCGGCCAGAAACAGGCCGGCTGGCGCACGGACCCGAAGCGCAGCGGCGCGGGTGGTTGCGTGGGGGACATCGGCACGCACGCGGAAAACCTGGCCGAATACATCACCGGCCTCCAAATCAAGGAACTTGCCGCCGACATCACGTCCTTTGTGAAAGGCCGCAAGCTGGACGATGACGTGAACGTCCTGCTTCGTTTCAAAGGTGGCGCCAAGGGCGTCCTCCACAGCTCCCAGATCAGCGTGGGCGAGGAGAACAACCTGAACATCCGCGTCTATGGCGAACTGGGCGGCATCGAGTGGCACCAGAAGGCGCCCAACACGATGCTGGTGAAATGGCTGGACCAGCCCATGCAGGTGTATCGCACGGCCAATGGATACCTCGGCAAGAACGCAGCCGCCGCCACCCGCACACCACCGGCGCATCCCGAGGGTTATCTGGAGGCGTTCGCGAACATCTACAAGAACTTCGCCAATCATGTCCGGGCCAGGATCGACGGTCGCAAGCTGGACAAGAACGATCCCGCGCTGGATTACCCGAAAATCCAGGACGGCATCCGCGGCATGGCGTTCATCGAGGCCGTGGTCGCTTCTTCAAAGAAGAATGCGGCCTGGACGAAGCTCGAGGTCTGACATGCATGCTTTCACAAAGGCGCGGACTTGCTCCGCGCCTTTTTCTTTTCCATGCCGAACCCGCGCGGGATGTCGCGCGGCGTAACGTCCCGCCCGGCCGGGCCGTCTTGGCTGTCGGACTCATGAGTGCAAGACACGTCATCCTACTGCTCCTCACCGGCAATGCCGTGCTGGCATCGGCGCTGTATTGGAGGACCACCTCCAAACCGCAGGTTCTGCCGGAGACGGCAATCGAACAGAACCGCCCCCGGACCATTGTCCGCCACTCCACCGCCGCCCCGGAGATCGTCACCACCACGCAATGGCAGCAGATCGACTGGACTGCGGTGGAGTCGCCCGATTACCTGCGTTACATCGCCAACCTGCGGTCCATCAAATGCCCCGAGGAAACCATCCGCGACATCATCATTGCGGACGTCAACAAGCTCTACGCCTCCAAATGGCGCGCGCTTCAAACCGGCACCGGCGGCTGGAAGTTCTGGGAAAGTGACCGCAAGAAGTCGGAGAAGGAGGCGCGTCACTCGGAAGACCGCAAGGCACTGGAGGAGGAGCGCGCGGCACTGGTCAAGGAACTGCTCGGTGTGGACCTGAAAGCCGAACTGAAGAAATACGCCTGGGATGAAAGCGGTGGTGACCGCCGTTACGATTTCCTGCCCGAAGTTAAACAGACGGCACTGCGGGAGTTGGAAATCAGCTACAAGGATGCCATGCGCGCCGAACTGGAGGCGCTGAAGAAAAGTGGTGCATCGCGTGAAGTGCTGGAGGCACGCCAGGCTGAATTGAAACAACAGTTTCAAAAGGAACTTGCCGGAGTGCTGACGCCCCTTGAGCTGGAGGAATATCACCTGCGCCATTCCAATCTGGCCGACCGTTTGCGGAGAGATCTGGCCGGACTCGAACCCACGGAACAAGAATTCAGGTCGCTGTTCCGCATGTTGAGCGGCACGTTTGGTGTCGATGGTGCGTCGGCAAAGTCCTTCGCATGGAACGATGCCGGACTGGTGGCTGGACTGGGCAGAACCCTCGGGGAAGACCGGGCCTCCCAGCTCACGCTGGCGGGATCGACGGAATTCGAAAAGACGGCGAAGGCAATCCAGAAACTGGGCGGCAGCCTGGAGGATGCGCGACGGGTGGCCGCCATCCAGCAGACCATGGATGAAGCCCTCGCCCAGGCGATGAACAACCCCCAGTTGACCCCTGAGCAGCGCAGCGTCGCCGTGGATGCCATCAAGAAGGAGCGCAAGGCTTTGATGACGGCGGCCATGGGCGAGAAGCCCCCCAAGAAAAAGAAGTAGCCAGCAAAAGGCCCCCGTTCGATTCCCGCCACCGGCGGATGCCCTGCTTGCCACGCCCCCGCCCTTTCGCTACCGTCCGCCCCTTGAATTCGCGGCCACCGGTCGCGAACGGATCACTGAACAGCACCACTGAAACCCGCTGACAAACCATGGCCCAGCTCAACGACAATTACCTGAAACTCAAAGCCGGTTATCTCTTCCCTGAAATCGCACGCCGCGTGAAGGCGTTCTGCGACGCCAACCCGGCAGGTGCCAGCCGCCTCATCCGTTGCGGCATTGGTGACGTGACCGAACCCCTGCCCCAGGCCGTCATCAGCGCCATGCACAAGGCCGTGGACGAGATGGGTGTGCGTGAGAGTTTCAAAGGATATGGCCCCGAACAGGGTTACGAGTGGCTCCGACACGCCATCGCCCAGAATGATTTCCGCGACAAAGGCCTGGATGTGGCGGACGACGAGATCTTCGTCAGCGACGGTTCCAAGTGCGATTGCGGGGGCATCCTCGACATCCTCGGCAGCAAGAACAAGATCGCCATCAGCGACCCCGTGTATCCCGTCTATGTGGACACCAACGTGATGGCCGGCCACACCGGTGAAGCCAATGCCGCCGGTGCGTATGGCAAGATCGTTTATCTGCCCTGCCGTCCCTCGAATGGCTTCATCCCCGAGCCGCCCAAGAAGCACGTGGACGTCATTTATCTCTGCTCACCCAACAACCCCACGGGCGCTGCGGCCACGCGTCCACAATTGGAGGCGTGGGTCAAATACGCCCTGGAGCACAAGGCGATCCTTCTCTTCGACGCCGCCTACGAGGCCTACATCACGGACGCCTCCCTGCCCCACTCCATCTACGAAATTCCCGGCGCACGCGCATGCGCGATCGAGTTCCGCAGCTTTTCAAAAAACGGCGGATTCACCGGAACGCGCTGCGCGTTCACGGTGGTGCCCAAGTCGCTGATGGCGCAGACAAAGTCCGGTGAATTCAAACCGCTTCATCCGCTCTGGAACCGGCGCATGACCACGAAGTTCAACGGCGTGAGCTACATCATCCAGCGCGCTGCGGAGGCGCTCTACACACCCGAAGGCAGACAACAGGTCGCCGCGCTCATCCAGCATTACATGGGCAACGCAACCATCCTGCGCAAGGGCGCGCGCAAGGCTGGCCTGAAAGTGTATGGCGGTGAAAATGCGCCTTACATCTGGGTGCGCACCCCAGCAGGCGTCACAAGCTGGCAGGCCTTCGACAAGATTCTGGGTGAAGCCAACGTGGTCATCACACCCGGCAGCGGCTTCGGGTCCAAGGGCGAAGGTTTCTTCCGCATCAGCGCCTTCAACAGCCGGGCCAACGCCGAGGAAGTGGCCTGCCGTTTGCAGGCATTGAAATGGTAGGAGCGTTCATCGTCATGCCTGGGAGCACGCCGGCTGAGAGCCGAATCACGGCCTTGTGCGCCGCCTCATGCTTCACCGAGCAAATAACCGGGCGGGCGGGTTGACTTGACCCATACCGCCCGATACGGTCGCCCGCAGCAACACACAATCGACATGTTGGAAGTCATCGAAAAGCTTCTCGTCCTGCAAGATCGCGACCGCCGCATCAAGGAAACCCAGGCCGAACTGGCCAACATTGAACCCCAGCGTCAGGCCGCCCGGCAGCGGGATGCCGGCGCCCAGGCCGCCCTGGAAGCCGCCAAGACCAAGTGCAATTCCATCGAATCCGAGCGCAAACGGCTGGAAATCGAGGTCGAAGGCAAGAAGACGCAGATCGAGAAATACGCCAACCAGCAGTTCCAGACCCGCAAGAACGAGGAGTATCGGGCGCTGGCGCACGAGATTGACACCTGCAAGGGGGTCATCACCAAACTCGAGGACCAGCAACTGGAGTTGATGGAGCAGGCCGAAGTCGCCGCCAGGGAACTGGCCGAGGCCAAAAAGGCCGCCACCGAGGCCAAGAAGGAGATTGAAACCCAGATCACCGTCCTCAACGAGCGCGAGGAGGTCATGAAGAAACAGATCGCCGAATTGGAATCCAACCGTGGCGAACTGGCGGCCGGTGTTGACGAGTCCTCCCTGTCCAAATACGAACGGCTTTTCAAAAACAAGGGCGGACGGGTGATCGTGGGCGTGGACCACGGCGTCTGTGGCGGCTGCCACATGCGCCTGCCCGTTCAAACGCTCGTGAGCTGCCAGTCGGGCGAGGAGATTGTCACCTGCATCAATTGCGGGCGGATGCTTTACTACACGCGGGACATGAGCCTCGCCATCGTGGACTGAAAAGCCTGCCCGGCCCTTGCGCCGCCTGGCCGCCGGATTGCCCGCTTCCTTCCCTGCTTCCTTCCCTTGCGGAACCCTCCGAACCCTCGTAGTCTGTCACTGCTGGTTCCGGTGGGCGGAGAATCGCTCCTGACGCAAGTCAGGGGAGGAAAGTCCGAACACCACAGGGCGCGATGCCGCGTAACCGTGGTTCAGCCATGGATACACGCGGGAAGCCGGGGCGAAAGGCCCGGTTGACGGACAGTGCCACAGAGAACATACCGCCAGTCTGGCATTTCAAATCCATGATTTGAGATTTCAGACGGGCAAGGGTGAAAAGGCGGGGTAAGAGCCCACCGCCCGAAGCGCAAGCGACGGGGCACGGAAAACCCCATCGGGTGCAAGGCCAAATAGGGGATCCTGGAGCGGCCCGCTCCGGTTCCGCGAAAGCGGGACGGATCCCGGGTATGGCTGCTGAGACAAATGATTCTCTCCCCCTCGCGGGGCAGACAGAATTCGGCTTACAGCCCGCCGGAACCAGCATTCTCCGCCGGCCGTCATGCCATGGAACGGACTTGATGCCCCCCATGCACATCCGCATATTCCAGCACACACAAAATCCCATGCGTCCAAGACTCCTTTCCCCCGCCCTTCTCGCACTGTTTCTTTCCACCGTTCATCTGCTGGCAGCCGAACGCATCGTTCTGGTGGCTGGCGGTGGTTCCAACCCCCCGGAGGGTGTTCCCGCCCGTGACGTGGAGCTCAAGGAACCCTTCGGCACGGAGTTCGGCCCCAACGGCGACATGTTCATCGTGGAGATGGCCAGGGGCAACCGGTTGCTCAAGGTGGATGCCCGCGGCATGACCTCATGGGTGGCGGGCACAGGCGTGAGTGGCAGCGAGGGCGTGGGCGGCTCTCCGCGGCAGGTCGCCTTCAATGGACCCCACAATCTCGCCATCACGAAGAGCGGCGCCATCCTGATCGGCGACACCTGGAATGGACGCGTGGTCCGGCTTGATCTGGCAGCCGGCACTTCGGCCCTGCAGGCTGGGTTCCTCACTCCGGCTGACAAGGCGCGCGGTGCAGGTCCATACTGCATCAGTTTGAACCCGGCGGGCACGCACCTCTACATTGCCGACCTGAGGCACATCCATGAAGTGAAACTCGCATCCGGCAAAGCCCGGGTGGTTGCCGGCAACGGCCAGAAACGGATGCCGGAAGACGGCGCCATGGCCGTGGACGCGCCACTGGTGGACCCGCGAGCCGTCGCCGTGGATTCCAAGGGCAACATTTACATCCTCGAACGCGGTGGCCATGCATTGCGTGTGGTGGACGCCTCGGGGCGCATCCGGACCGTCGTCAACCGCTCCGGCAAGAAAGGCGCCACGGGCGACGGTGGACCAGCCATCGAGGCGACGATGAACGGCCCCAAACACCTGTGCATCGCACCGGATGACAGCGTGATCATTGCCGACGCGGAAAACCACATCATCCGCAGATACCAGCCCAAGGACGGCACCATCCAGCGGGTTGCCGGCACCGGAACAAAGGGGACGAAAGGTCTGAATGGTCCCCCCGATCAATGTGAACTGGCACGCCCCCACGGTGTGACCTACGGGCCGGACGGACGGCTCTACATCACGGACAGTTACAACGACCGGATACTGCGAATCGAGAAGTGATCGATGAAGGGTCAAACGCCCGGGGCTGCCTGTTCAGAAACAACGAAAGACAGACGGGTTTCAGTGTGCACCCTGGCAGGCGTCCGTGATCCAGCTACCGTGTGAGGCAGAAGTGGTGCTTTCCACCCATCGAACAAGGAAGGCATCGAGCCCCATTGCCAGTAAAACATCCGGTGCATTTTCCTCACACTGGAGGAGGGCTGGGAGGGAATTGTTACAGCTTTGGCACATGTGTTGGCATGAGATATGCCAGCAAGAGGGCCATGCGTAGTCTTCATTCCTTGAGCAAGGAC
>CAYQCZ010000225.1:0-7239 GCA_964415955.1 uncultured Verrucomicrobiota bacterium
CCCAAATCTGAAAACCCCCCTTTAAAAACCCCCCTTTATTCAGCGGCTCCATAAGCCAGCGCATCAAAAGCGCGAACGAACCCGCCTGCTTGGTGTCCTTCGTGTTCCTCACTTTGATGCGTCTGCCCTGAACCAGCAGGCGCGTGCGCATTGACGGAGCGCGCTCAGGCACGCCATTATCACGACATGCCTTCACGTTGCCATGTCTCCAGCCGTCGTCGTTTTCTTGTCACCAGCGCAACCGCGTTTGCAGCAGCGCCCTTCATCCTTCGTGGCGCATCGCCGCAAGCGCATATCAAGGACACGCGTGTCATCAGCGTCCAGCCGGACTACTACCATGGCTGGCCCACGGTGGCGCGGCGCAGCAACGGTGAGTTGATACTTGTCTGGTCCGGGCGGCGCGAGGCGCATGTTTGCCCGTTTGGCACGGTGGAGATGATGCGGTCCAAAGACGATGGCGCGACCTGGACCTGGCCGCAGACCTTGCTGGACGGCCCGTTGGATGATCGTGATGCCGGAGTGTTGGAAACTGCCAGGGGCACATTGCTGGTCACCACCTTCACCTCCCTCGCCTATGAGCCCTCCTTGACCAAGGTGGAAGCGTTGAAGGCGGGCGACAAAGGTGCCTGGGAACCGCAGCGACTCAAGGCGTGGCAGGCCGCGCGGGATCGCATCAACGCAACACAACGCCAAGCTGAACTGGGCCAGTGGATGCTGCGATCCACGGACGGTGGCATTACCTGGTCGCCGCGTTACAGCAGCATCGTCAACAGTCCACATGGCCCGATTCAGCGAAGGAACGGCCGGTTGCTGTATGCCGGCAAGGAATTGTGGACCGAGGAGAAACGCGTGGGTGTGTGCGAATCCCGGGATGATGGCAGGACGTGGAAATGGCTGGCGGAGATCAGGCCCCGCGAGGGTGACACGGTGGCCAACTATCACGAACTGCACGCGGTGGAAACACTGGATGACACGTTGATTGTTCACATTCGCAACCACAACAAGGCCAATGTCGGTGAAACGCTCCAATGTGAATCCCATGACGGCGGAAGGACGTGGTCTGTGCCACGTTCCATCGGCGCGTGGGGGCTGCCGTCACATTTGCTGCGATTGCGCGACGGGCGGTTGCTGATGACCTATGGGCACCGCCGGAAACCTTTTGGCAATCAGGCACGAATCAGTGTGGACCACGGGCGGAGCTGGTCCGAGCCGATGATTGTTTCAGGGGATGGCGTGGGCGGCGACCTGGGTTATCCCAGCACCGTGGAGCTTGCGGACGGCGATTTGCTCACCGTCTGGTATGAACGCATGGCGGACAATCCGAAGGCGGTGTTGAGGCAGGCGCGGTGGAGGGTCTGAGGTCCGGCTGGAAATGCCACGGGGCGCTGCCCGGCTGCAACACGGATGCGGTCAATCACTGACGATGCAGGCGTAGGCGTTGTGATTGTGGATGCTCTCCTGGTTTTCGGCTTCCACCTCATACCAGGTGACGTCCGGATGCGCCCGGAGGTGCAGCACCACGTTGCGGACCAGATCCTCGACGAAAACAGGGTTCTCGTAGGCTCGTTCGGTGACGGCCTTCTCGTCATGCCGTTTGAGCAGCGAATAGAGTTCACTGCTGGCGGATTTCTCGATCATCGCAATCACATCCTCGATCCACACGGCTTTGCGGGTGCGAATCTGCACGGTCACAATGCCGCGCTGGTTGTGTGCGCCGAGACGACTGATGGCCTTGGAGCACGGGCAAAGCGTGGTCACAGCTGCCTTCACGCCCACGATGAAATCAATGTCCTTGTCGATGGCCGTGGCATCGAACCATGCCGTGTAATCCATGACGCTTTCCTGTCGTGAGACCGGCGCCTTCTTGGTCAGGAAATAGGGGAATTCCATTTCGAGATGGGCCGTGCGGGCCTTCAGGCGGCGCTGCATGGCATGGAGGATTTCCGGGATGTTGTTCACGTGCACCATGCTGCCGTGGGCGTTCAGCACCTCGATGAAGCGGCTCATGTGCGTGCCCTTGAACTCCTTGGGCAGATCCACATACATGCCGATGGTGGCGATGGTGTTCTGCACCTCGTGCGCCTTGTCGCGGATCTGGATGGGAAAGCGCAAACCGCGAACGCCGACCTTGTCGATGCGCAATTCCCGGTGGTCGCGTTCGTTTTGCTTGTCGTGCAGCATGGCGGAACCCTGGCCTGCGGCAGTTGTCGCCGGCGTGTTGTGCCCGGCGTCTTCCAGTTTCAACATGCGCGGAAGGTAGCAGCCGCCGGTGTGATTGCAAAACCGTTCCTCGTCAGCCCATGAGTTGACGTTTGATCAGTCCGTAAACGTCCGTGGAATCGATCTCTCCCACCCCTGCAAAGCCGTCGTGGCTGCTGATGAACACAGGCCAGTCCTCATGGCGTTTTGGGGTGCAGCCGTGGGAACCTTTGACCAGCGAGGCGTCCAGAGGAACCACGTCCATCAGCATGCGGAACCCGAGTTTCTTTTGCAGAAGCCGCCACCCGATCCTGGCCTTCAACGCCAGCGGTGAAAGTGCCGGGTCGGTGAACAGTTCCACCGGGTCGTAGCCGGTTTTGCGATGAATGTCCACGCAGCGTGCGAAGTCCGGCGCGCGATCATCCTCCTGCCAGTAATAATACGTGAACCATGCATCTTCCTCCGCCACGGCAATCAAATCCCCCGCCCGTTCATGATTGATCCCGAGCGCGCGTTTGCCTTCCGCATCCAGCACCTTTGCCACGCCCGGTGTGGACTCCAGCAGGCTCCGCACGTTGTTTTCAATGCTTTGATCATTGATGTAGATGTGTGCCACCTGATGATCGGCCACGGCGAAGGCACGGCTGTTGCCGCAGTCGAGCAGTTCAAGGCCGAGTTCCTCCTTGATGGTGATCCAGCCGCGTTCACGAAAAAGGCGGTTCAGGTGGATTGGGCGGCTCACGTTGGTGATGCCGTATTCTGACAGCAGCACGACGTCCACCTGTCTGGATGCGAAGAAATCCAGCAGTTCACCGACGATGGCATCGATTTCCCGCAGGTCGCGCTGGATGCGTGGATTCAGGGTTTCCGGCGTGGATGTGGACGGGCCGTGGCGTTGGAGGTTGTAATCCAGATGCGGCAGGTAAACGAGGTTCAAAGTCGGTTGGTGATGTTCCTCGATCCATCGCGCCGAACCGGCAATCCATCGCGTGGCGCAATCCGCCTTGCCCTGCGGTGAATCCACGCCTGCCACGGGCCCCCAGAATCCTGGAAAGGGAAACTCACCGAGGTCACGCTTCATCTGCACGCGGATGTCATACGGCCACGCGTAAACATCGAAGAATTTCCTGCCATCGGCCGGATACATGGGACGTGGCGTGACCGAGTAATCCACGTCCGCATACATGTTATACCACCAGAACATCTTGGCGCAGGTGAACGAGGCGTCGGCGGCACGGAGTTCATGCCAGATCTTGGGCGCGCGGACGATGTGGTTGGACTGCTTCCAGAACTGCACCTCGGCAAGTTCACGGTGATACCAGCCATTGGCAACGATGCCGTGTGTGGATGGTTGCTTGCCGGTGAGATAATTGGACTGGGCCGTGCAGGTGACCGCAGGAAACGCCGGACGGATGCGGGCCAGCGAGCCGCGCCGGGTGAATTCCCGGATGCGCGGCGTGTGTTCGCCGATCAACCCCCCGGTCAATCCCACCACGTTGAGAACAGCCGTCCGTTTCATGCCATGCTGGGCGGATGCCGATGTTTCCCCGGCGTTACTCCATGCCCTCTGCGGCGGGCAGGATGGTCCGGGTGCGGCGCGAGTGGCGCTCCTGAAGCTCGCGCAGGGACTCCAGCACCTTGGGCAGCACCATGTCATGCGCCTCGAAGCCTACGCCGATACGCCGCAGCAGCGTGATCGTCAACTGCCCGCCCAGATGCTCGCGAAACTCCTCCAGACCGGCGATCAACCGCAGTTGCCCGCTGGAATCGGCATGCAGCAGTTCGTTGGCAAACAGGTCGAACCCCAGCCGCTCCAGCAGGCTCAGGATGCGTTCCATGCTGGCCGCATCCAGATATCCCATGCGGCGCGAATAGATCACATCCAGTGCGATGCCGATGGCCACCGCCTCGCCGTGACGGATGCGGTATTCGGAAACCTGTTCCAGTTTGTGCGCGGCCCAGTGGCCAAAATCCAATGGTCTGGCCGAGCCAAACTCGAATGGATCGCCTGCGGTGGCGATGTGGTTGAAATGAATTTCCGCGCTGCGATAGATCAAGTGCTGCATGGCCGCGGGCTCGAAGGCCGCCAGCGCTTCGGCATCGCGCTCGATGGTGTTGAAGAACTCCGCATCACGAATGCAGGCGACCTTCACGGCTTCCACGTAACCGGCGCGCTTGTCGCGCGGTGTGAGCGACTCGAGCAGCTTGAAATCATTGATGACCGCAAAGGGCGGGGCAAAGGTGCCGATGAAATTCTTTTTTCCGAAGGCGTTGATGCCGTTCTTCACACCCACGCCGGAATCCGCCTGGCTCAATGTGGTGGTGGGGATGCGCACATGCCGCACACCGCGATGCGCCGTGGCCGCCGCCAGTCCCACCACGTCCAGCAACGCGCCTCCACCCACGGCAATCAGATACGAATGCCGGTCGATGTGATGCCGGTCGAGATGCGACTGGATTTCCGACACGTGGAAATAGGAGTTCTTCATCCGCTCGCCGCCTTCCAGAACCAGCGGGGCGGCGACCAGATGGACGCGGTTTTCAAACGCGGCAAAGTAGTTCTGGATGCGGTCTGTCAGTTCACGTCTTGCGGCAGCCAGGGATTCATCCACCACGATGAAGACCTTCGGGCGCTCACGGTTGGGCGAGATCGTGAGGGCGTCCACCAGCGTGCGGTTCGCAGGCTCAAACACACCGGAGGTGAAATGCACCCGGTAGCGATAAGTCACCGCGAATTCTCTTTCGATGCAGGCCATGCCCAAATGTGTGACGGGTGGAAAGCCTTGGCTAGGCTTTATTTGAACGCCTCCCCCCGCTTGACCCGGAAGCGACATGGCTTCATGTTCGTCTCGTTCCAATCACATTCAGCACAACACCATCGAATTGCCATGAAATCATCTTCAACACTGTTTCTTGCCGCCGCCCTTTGCGTCGCGCCCGCAGTCCTTCGCGCCGCCGATGCCCACCACAAATCCTCCTGGGAATCGGTGAGCCACGCCGTGGCCGTGCTTCACCCCACGGAAGGCAGCAAAACCAAGGGCGTGGTCACTTTCACTCAGATGGGTGGCAAGGTGAAGATTGTCGCCAAGCTGGAAGGTCTCACGCCAAACCAGGCTCACGCTTTCCACATCCATGAATTCGGCGATGTGACGTCCGCCGATGGCACCAGCACGGGTGGCCACTACAACCCGGAAAAGCATGACCACGGGCTCCCTGACTCAGGCAAGAGGCACGCCGGTGACCTCGGCAATGTAAAGGCGGATGCCTCGGGCAAGGCCACGTATGAAATCACCGTGGACAACATTTCCATCGCCGGTTTGAAGAATCCCATCATTGGCCGCGGCGTGATCGTGCATGCCAAGCCGGATGACGGCGGCCAGCCCACGGGCAATGCCGGTGCACGCATTTGCAGCGGTGTGATCGGCATTGGCAAGTCAGCCCACTGACCTTCGCCACACCCGTCATGGATCGTTTTGGAATCCCTCGCTGGTGCGGATGGGTGATGTTTGCTGTCGCCCTGGCTCTTCCCGGCATCACTTCCCACGGAGCGTCCCAAAGCACCAAGCCTCCAAACATTGTCATCATCTTCGCGGATGATCTGGGTTACGGAGATTTGGGTGTGTATGGACACCCCTCCATCCGCACACCACACCTGGACAGGATGGCTGCCGAGGGCATGCGGTTCACGGATTTCTATTCCACCTCGCCTGTCTGCACACCCAGCAGGGCGGCCTTGTTGACCGGGCGTTATCCGTTGCGCAACGGCATGTGCAACGACCGCCGTCGCGTGCTGTTTCCCGACTCCGCAGGCGGACTTCCAGCAGGAGAAATCACCATTGCCCGCGCGCTCAAGACCAAGGGCTACCAGACCATGGCGGTTGGCAAATGGCATCTTGGCCATCTGCCGCAATATCTGCCCACGAGCCATGGCTTCGACGGCTACTTCGGCATTCCATACTCCAACGACATGGACCGTCTGGCGGACAAGGGGCCGAAGGGCAGAGAGGCCTTCTGGGCGCCCGAGGTGGAGTATTGGAATGTGCCGTTGATGCGGGATGAGCGCATCATTGAACGACCTGCCGACCAGCGCACCATCACCAGGCGTTACACCGAGGAATCCATCCGCTTCATCCAACAGCAGCGCGGCAAACCGTTCTTCCTCTACCTGGCCCACAGCCTGCCGCACGTTCCGCTGTTCCGGTCGGACGCATTCGTCGGCAGGAGCCTGCGGGGTTTATATGGCGATGTGGTGGAGGAGATCGACTGGTCTGTCGGCCAGATACTGGAAACGCTTCGTCGGGAGAAGCAGGCTGAGAACACGTTCGTTTTCTTCACCAGCGACAACGGTCCATGGCTGATCTTCAACGAACAGGGCGGCTCGGCTGGATTGCTGCGGGAAGGCAAGGGCTCGACATGGGAAGGCGGGATGCGCGTGCCGGGCATTGCCTGGTGGCCGGGAACCATCAAGCCATCGGTGACCAGTGAGCTTGCCTGCACGATGGATTTGTTTGCCACCGCGCTTTCACTGGCCGGGGTGCCACTGCCTCCGGACCGCATCGTGGATGGTGTGGACATGACGCCCCTGTTGAAGGGGGATGGACACTCTGCGCGTGACTCCTTCATCTATTATCGGGACGAGCAGCTCTATGCCGTGCGGCAGGGCAGGTTCAAGGCGCATCTGTTGAGCAAGTCAGCCTACGGCCGTGACCCGGTCGCCAAACACGATCCGCCACTGCTTTACGATCTTGGCGTGGATCCATCCGAGCAGCATGACGTCGCGAAGGATCATCCCGAGGTTGTTGCGGCCATGCTCAAGCTGGTCGGGAAACACCGCGAGACCATGACGCCGGGCCCGAACCAGCTCGAGGCAAGAATCCAGTGACGGCACGTGGTCACGGGGTTTGCGAAGCCGCTTCCCGCACGCTGCAAGGGAAAAGCCATTTGGAAACGGAACTTTGCGTGGCGGTGGAGTGGAGTTTTTTTTTGCCAATTGGCGATTGACGGCGCGCGGGTGCTTCTCCTACTTTGCCGCTCCCCGAT
>CAYQCZ010000226.1:0-7221 GCA_964415955.1 uncultured Verrucomicrobiota bacterium
GGAGAAGCGCCCGCAATCCGGCCAGACCGAGGGCAGTCCGCTGGACAACAATCTTTACGTGCCGATTTCCACCACCAAGACGCGCGTGGGCGAGGTGATCTACCGGCGTTCAGCGGGCAGTTTTGAGGCGGAGAAGGTGGAACTGCACCAGATGACCGTGCAGATGGGCCGCACCGAGGACGTGGAAACTGCCACCAAGCAGATCGAGACGGTCCTCAAGCGTTTTCATGAAAAGAAGGATTACGAGATGATCGTGCCGCTGCAACTGCTTCGCCAGGCCGAGCAGACCAAGCGCATCTTTAACATCGTGCTGGGATCGATCGCCGCCATCTCGCTGCTGGTCGGCGGCATCGGCATCATGAACATCATGCTGGCCACCGTGACCGAGCGCACACGGGAGATCGGCATCCGCCGCGCGCTGGGCGCCAAGAAGAAGGACATCACCACACAGTTCCTGGTTGAAACCGTGGTGCTTTCCTTCGGCGGCGGACTGATCGGCGTGATGATCGGCATCGCCGTGCCGTTCATCGTGGAATATGTGGCGAACATGAAGACCATCATCACCCCGATCTCCGTGATTCTCGCCTTCGGCATCTCCGGCGGCATTGGCGTGATCTTCGGCATCTACCCTGCAAGCCGTGCGGCAAACCTCGATCCCATTGAGGCGTTGCGTCACGAGTAGGCCGCAGCGGAATCCTCCACGTCATGCATGCCGGCGGCCCCGGGCGCGGCCCGCATCCGGGCGAAATCATTGACTCCCGCGTCACATGGACTAGCCTCGCCCACGCAACCAGAACAAAAATCATTATGAGATTTGGCATCAACACATTCCTCTACACCTCGCCCTTCACCACCGAGAGCGTGAAACTCTTTCCCCAGTTCAAGAAGTGGGGCTTTGAAACGGTGGAGATCCCCGTCGAGGCCCCCGAACACATTGATCCCGCCAGGGTGAAGGCCGCCGCCGACAAACATGGTCTGGCCATCGGATCCATCTGTGCCTGCATGAGCCCCGGACGTGACTTCAGGGGCACCGCAGAAGAGCAGAAGACGGCCACCGCCTACGTCAAGGCGCTCATCGACCAGGCGGCCATCATGGGCTGCCCGAGCATCATCGGCCCCATCTATTCCGTCGTCGGCAAGGCGAACGCAGTCGAACCCAGTCAGCAGGAGAAAGAGTTCAAGCTCGTCGTCAAGAATCTCAAGCCACTCGCAAGGTATGCGGAAAGGAAGGGCGTCACACTCTGCATCGAGCCGCTCAACCGCTTCGAAACAGACTTCCTCAACACCTGCGACAAGGGCTTGAAGCTGATCAAGGCCGTCGGCAGCAAGGCGGTGAAGCTCCACCTCGACACCTTCCACATGAACATCGAGGAGAAGAACCAGGCCGCAGCCATCCTCAAGGCCGGCAAACACCTCGCCCACTTCCATGCCTGCGGCAGCGACCGCGGCACACCCGGCAACGATCACATCGACTGGAAACCCATCGTGGCCGCACTCAAGAAGATCGGCTACAAGGGTGACGTGGTCATCGAAAGCTTCACCACGGATGTGAAGGTGATCGCCCGGGCTGCGGCCATCTGGCGCAAGATCGAGCCCAACCGCAACGACATCGCGGTCAAAGGACTGGCCAACCTGAAGAAGTTCTTCGGTCGCAAGTAACCTGCGATTCCAAATTCCAAGGAGCAGCCGTCGGGTTTTCCCGGCGGCTGTTTTCTTTTTCGTCAGATTTCGACCGGCAGTGCTCCCGGCCGGGGTTTGTTTGAAATCCGTCCGGAATAAAGCAGCCGCCTGCAGCTCTCCCATGGCATGAAACACCTCGTCTTGAACCATCGATGGCCTGCCCTGGGCGTTTTTCTTGCCCTGCTTTGCGCCGTGATGCCCGTGGGCGCGGCTGAGACGCCGGGATCCGGAAGCCTGGCACCGGATTTCACCTTGAACACAATCGAAGGCAAACCGGTGGAGTTGCGCAAACTCACCGCCTCCGGTCGCGTGGTGCTGGTCATGCTGCGCGGGTGGCCCGGCTATCAATGCCCCCTCTGCGACCGACAGGTGCAGGATTTCATCAAATCAATGGCCGACTTCGACGCCGCCAAGGCTCGTGTGGTGTTTGTGTATCCGGGACCGGCGGGCGGGTTGGTGGAACACGCCAAGGAGTTTCAGACGATGAAGGGCAAACAATGGCCGGCCAGCTTTCTGTATGTGCTCGATCCGGATTACGTCATGACGCAGGCCTATGGCTTGCGATGGGATGCCCCGCGTGAAACGGCCTACCCGGCCACATTCATCATCGACCCGTCAGGAAAGGTCACTTACGCGAAGATCAGCCGTTCCCATGGCGGCAGGACAACTGCGGCGGAAGTGCTGGCTGAATTGAAGAAGTAAGACGCAGCTTGTCACAGTTCCAGCGGCCCCGCCATCCGCTCGCCATCCATCTGGTAAATGCCCACGAGGTAGCCGTTCTCCAGCATCTCGCCCACCTTGAGAGTGCCATACAAAGTAACCGCCTGATCCATGATGGGCTTCACGCCCTTGCCGGTCATTTTCACGCTCACCCATTCGTTGATCTTGGGCACGCTGCCATAACAGCACATGGATTGATCGCGCATGATCAGCAGTTCGGTGATCAATCCGTTCTCCACCTTGAGCGGCAGCATGAATCCCTGAAGCGCGATCTTCTTGTTGTTGAGCGCAGTCACGACCTCCGGAATCTGGTTCGTCTTCGCGTTCGTGGCTGTTTCGCCCTCCTTTGCCTCGACAGGGCCGTCCGGCACCTCGTAATTGAATGCGGCCAGACGGTCGAAGCCGATTTGCAGGAAGCCATCCTCGGTTTTGGTGATGGCGTCCGCAGGCCTGGCGGGCTCCGTGGATTTGGACGCGTTGGTCGGAGCAGCACCTGCCGCGTTGGTGGGGACAGGCTGGACTGAATCAGTGGACTGGGCTGCCTGAGCGGTTTCCAGCGGCGCACTGATGGCGTCACCCCGCACATCGGCCACCGGCGTGGAGGGCTCGTTGGATGACGGAGAACATCCCGCTGCCAGAATGACCATCAGCCCGGCGGATGTGAACGCCGCTGCTGTTCCGATCTTTTGCTGCAATCTCGCGGTGCGCATGACTTACTTGGGAAACTTGAATGACACTGACTTGTAAACAGTGCCGTTGATGTCGATTTCTTGCAAGACCCCCGCGAAGGACCGGCCGGGTTTCAGCCAGTCTGCCTGTGCCTGAAATGCGGAACTGCTTCCGACGGTCTCCCCGGTGGCATTGCTGGCCACCGCCTTGAACTCAAGGGATTCCGTCCGGCCCTCAAAGCTCGCGCTGACCACGAAGGAAGGGGCTTGAATGCGGATGAAATTCTCGGCGTGAGCATCCAGCACATAGGCATTCAGCAGGCCGTCCGGTCCGGAAACCAGCTCCAGGTTGAATTCATGGCTGCCCAACTCGATCAACGTGCCTCCATGCGGGGCTGCATGAACGTGACTGCCCGCATGCGACTCTTCATGGCCGTGCCGGCCGCCGCATCCGCAGATCAGGGCAGCCCCCAGCATCAGTGAAGCCGAGATGCCGGGGAGTTGAGCGCGGAGATGCCACCACCCCAACGCCCCATCACTCCATCGTTTGCCACGGCTCTTCATGCTCATGAAATCGGCGTCAGATGTTCGGCGACGGATGTCCGATACGCTTTCCATGCGGGCACCACACCCGCCAGCGCGCCCAGCGCAATCATGCCCATGGGCGCCCAGGCCATGACGTCGTTCCATGCCGCCGGATTCAATACCACGCCGGTTTGTGAACGGATGATCGCGGCAACCGTTGTCATGATCCCCAGATAAACGGCAAACCCCGTGATCACACCGATGGTGGCGATGGCCGCAGCCTCCAGCACAATCGCCCCGAACACCGTGCGTCTTCGTGCTCCAAGGGCGCGCAGGATGGCGATCTCCCGGCGGCGTTCATTCATGGAGTTGTAGATGCTGGCGAGGATGGACCCTGTGGCCACCACGGCCACCAACCACGCCACCATGGTCAGGACACGGTCAAACCATGCGATCTTGTCAAAGAGCTGCGCGATGATGGTGCCTATGGGCCATGCAAAGGTCAGCCGGTTGCCCTGCTTGTTATACATCATCTCAAGCTGCTTGCCCGCGATGGCGCTGCGCAATTTCACCAGCACGGCACTCACGTCGCTGGCGGTCTTGGGATCGTGCCCCGCCATTTTCTGGATGCCTTCAAGCGGAATCCAGATCACGCGATCCGCCGGCGTGTTCGAAGGTTTCAGCAGGCCGACCACGACATAGGTCTCAGCGTGCTGGCTCTTTTCATCGAAGATCAGCCCATGATACGGATGGAATTTGTCGCCGTGTTTCAGTCCGAGTCGCTGCGCCACGAAACTGCCCACCACGGCCTCGCGCAAGGTGGGATCAAAGATGCGGCCGGTCTGTGTCTCGAACTTACTGCCCGGCGCGAATTCCACTTCCGTCAGCATCTCCGGCAACGTGCCGACCAGTCGGTAGCCGCGGTAGTTGTCACCCACGGCAATGGGAACCGCCTGCGCCACACGCGGGTCCTTCTTGATGTCCAGGTAGTCCTGCCATGGCAGGTTGCCCGGGGATGCTTCGACGTGGAACACGCTGTTGAGCACCAGTTGCAGCTGTGAACTGCGCGCGCCCAGCACGGCATCGAAGCCTGCTGTTACGTTCGTGAAAGTCGCGCGCGACTGTTCCTTCACCACCCACACCGCCATCAGCAACCCGCAGGCCAGCGCAATGGAAAGCGCCGTCACCGCAGTGGAGAGCGCGTGCTGCCGGAGCGATTTGAGAACAATGTGGAACAGCGTCATGTGCTGGCCTGGGCTGCGCGGTTCAATCGGTGAAGATCCTCCTGCTTATCAAAACTGCCCAGCACCTCGCGATCATGACTGACCAGCAGCAGGGCGGCACCGTTCTCCTTGCAGGCCCCGCGGATCAGGTCGAGCGCCTCGCGTGCATTTCTGTGGTCTAGATTGCCCGTGGGTTCGTCCGCCAGCACCAGCTTTGGACGGTTTGCCAGTGCGCGCGCGACCGCCACGCGCTGCTGCTGGCCGGTGGAAAGCTGGCGAGGATGATGATTCAGGCGTTGTTCAAGCCCCACGCGCTTGAGGAGCGTCCTGGCAAAGTCGCGATCCGCACCCGGACCGAATGACATGCCCAGCAGCACATTCTCCAGGCACGTGTAGCCCTGAAGCAGGTTGAAGGTCTGGAAGATGTAGCCGATGGATGTCGCGCGCAGGCGGTCCCGGCTGGATTCCGGCAATCCGGACATTTCCTGCCCGGCGAGCACGATGCGTCCGGCGTCGGGTTTGAGAATGCCTGCGATGAGGTTGAGGAAAGTGGTTTTGCCGGAGCCGCTTTCGCCGCTCAGCGCAACCTGCTCGCGCTCATCCAGCGCGAAGGACGGCACGTCCACCACCAGATGGCTGTCGCCGTCCGGACCGGTGTAGCGCTTCTGCAGATTGTTGATGTCGAGCAACGACATGGGTCGATCCAATGTTCTCAGAACAGCCTCTTTGCGAGAGCGAAAGTGTCAACCACGGAGTTGGCGGAAGCCCAACCTGCTTTGCAACTGTCGGTGCTTACCTCAAATCCGTCGATGAAAGGGAGTCCGAACCTGACACCCACCGCACGGCATGCTCGATGAAGCGTTCCATCCCATCGGTCTGCTCAGGGTGTGGACTGGAAACCAGGACGCGGCCTTTGCCATAGGCTCCGCGAACCATGGCCGGGCTGTTCACCATCACTCCGGGCGGCGTGCCGTTTTGTGCCAGTTCCGTCCGGAACCACGCGATGGTTTCGTAGTCGGGGATATCCGCACGTTCGTTGGGCTTGATGATCGGACCATTCACGTAACGGATGGGCTGCTTTGCAGCGGGCAGGCCCGTCAATGCGCTGCCCTGTGGCGACATTTCCATCTGCACCTCGCCGGCACCCCGTTTCCACTTTGACGAAACCGTCTTTGCGTCCAGCACGCCAACACCCCAGCTGAATCCGGAGCACGCAAGGTAGGCCCCGGCACAGATGCCGACATAACCACCACCCTCGCGCACAAACTCGCGCACCTTCTCCCGCCCCGACTCACCGAGGGTCGCTGCCTGTTTGCTGCCGCTGCCACCGGTGAAGATCACGACATTGAAATTCGTGAGCACACCAGCAGCGATGTCCTTGCCCTTCACGATGGTGACTTCCACATCGGCAGCCTTGCCCAGCTGTTCGGTGACCTTGGGAACGCCCTTGCCTGTGGAACCGGCGTCGTCGAACAACGCGACCTTGACCGGGCGGTCTGCCGCAAAGCCGCCTGCGGCGAACAGGGGCGCAACACAGACAACCGCAATCTCGTAAAACCTGTTGAGTGCTGAATTCATGACGTGAGTCCCTTATGGGTTACTGCCTCGCCTCTGCAAGGCGTCCCGCTTCGCGCGCGCCTGAGCCCTTCTGCTTGGTGAGGGAATCCCCCAGGTCTTCGCGGCACGCGTCCGCCAGCGTGCTGAGACGTTTCACGATTTCGGGATTGGCTGAGGCGACATCGTGCTGTTCGCCGACATCCTCAAAGAGGTTGTAGAGCGCCAGTTCGGTCTTTGCGTTTTCATATTTGACGGGGATGCCATCCTTGCCACCGGGGCGTCCGCTGAGCGTGCGGTATTGGTGAGGAAACACGAGCTTCCATTCGCCGCTGATGACGGCCTGGAGCTGGTTGTTGGCGTAGTAAATGAAATACGCCTCCTGCGGACTCTTTGCAGTGGCATCGCCTGACAACAACGGCCAGATGTCCTTCCCATCGATCTTGTGATCAGGAAGCTTCGCCCCGGTGAGCGCCGCCAGCGTGGGCAGGATGTCGATGGTCATGGCGGGCTGTTTGCAGATGCGGTTGGCTGGAATTTTTCCCGGCCAGCGCGCGACAAACGGGACGCGCACGCCGCCTTCCCATGAGGTGCCCTTGCCCTCGCGCAGCGGGCCGCTGGAACCGGCATGTTCGCCGTAGCTGAGCCACGGACCGTTGTCGCTGGTGAAGATGACCAGCGTGTTGTCGTCCAGACCGTTCTCACGAATGGCCTTGAGCACTTCGCCCACCGACCAGTCCAGCTCGGATATCACGTCGCCAAACAATCCGCGTTCCGTTTTGCCCTTGAACTTCTCGCTGACAAACAGCGGCACGTGACATTGCGGGTGCGGGATGTAGAGGAAGAAGGGT
>CAYQCZ010000227.1:0-7184 GCA_964415955.1 uncultured Verrucomicrobiota bacterium
ATTGAAATCATCCTGCTGGGCATCATCGAGGGCGTGACCGAGTTTCTGCCCGTGTCATCGACCGGCCATCTGCTGATCGCACAGCAATGGCTGAGCCGGCAGAGCGACGCCTTCAACGTGATCATCCAGAGCGGCGCGATGCTGGCCGTGCTGGCGGTGTTCAAGGACAGGGTCCATCACCTTGCGACCCGCTGGAGGGAACGCGAATCGCAGGATTATCTGCTCAAACTGACGGCAGCATTCGTCATCACGGGTGTGGGCGGCGTGGCGCTGAAGGTGGCGGGCTTTGAATTGCCCGAGGAAGCCGCGCCAGTCGGCTGGGCGTTGTTGCTCGGCGGCGTGCTCTTTCTGGTCGTCGAACACCGTCTCAAGGGGCGCACCATGGGAAAGGACATCACCTGGCGCATCGCCGTGGCGGTGGGAGTGGCGCAGCTTGTGGCGGCGGTCTTTCCGGGCAGTTCACGTTCCGGCACCACCATTCTTGCCGCGCTGCTGCTGGGGCTGGATCGCACCGTGGCCATTGAGTTCACCTTCCTGCTGGGCGTGCCCACGATGTTTGCGGCAGGTGCGCTGGAACTGTTCTCGGCATGGCGTCACGGTGAAACCAGCGGCATGGAGTGGCCGATGCTGGCGCTGGGGTTTGCCGTGTCCGCCGTGACGGCGTTCATCGCGGTCAAATGGCTGCTGCGCTACGTGCAGACGCACACGTTCGTGGCGTTCGGCTGGTATCGCATCGCCGCAGGCGCGGGGGTTCTGCTCCTGCTCTGAGCGGGCTGATCCATCACTGACCGGTGACTGCGGACTGCAGGAACGCCTCGGTTTGGTCCAGGACCGCCTGCGGACTGAATTGCCTGCGGGCTTGCTCCATTCCCTGGGTGGAAAGGTAGCTCCTGAGATCCTCGCGACCCTGAAGTTCACGAATCCGCACCGCAAGGTCCGCAAAATCGCCCGGTGCGAACAACAGACAGTTTTCCCCATGACGGAAGAACTCACCCGCCGTGCCGCATGTGGTGACAACCACCGGCAGTCCCGCTGCCATGGCCTCCATGGGAACCATGGTGAAAAGATCGTCTGTTTCAACGGTGTGCAGCAGCAGGTCGTGCCGGGCGAAGATCGCCGACATCTCAGCCTGTGTGTCCTTGAGGATATCGAACTCAACCGGCAGTTCGTGCTGCAAGGCGTGCGAACGCAGCTTGGCGATGTATTCCCCGTCCCCCTGTCCTGCAATGGTGAGCGTGGTGTCCGGGGCTTGTTCAATCACGCTCTGCAGCGCGCGCAGGGCCGTCATGGCACCGGAGCCCGGAACGAGCGGCAGGTAGCACAGCAGACGCTGGACCCCGCTCCTGGTGCGTGAACCGGACGACGCGCCTGCCGCCATGGAAAGCGCAGGGGGGATGACCTGGGCGTGCTGCACCGGAAATCCCGCCTGCACGGAGGCGCGCTTCAAGGCGTCACACACAAAGCTCACATGCCGCAGCGGCAGAACGTCCACCACACCGGGGGCGGCAGCCGCCGTGCCGCCAAAGATCTGCGGGAGCCGTTTGACGCCCTCCACCGCACGCGTCGGCGCCTGTTCATCCCATCTGTCCCGCTGGCCGGAAAGTTCCAGGCTGGCGCGCACGGCCTTGTCCTTGAAGGGAAGCTGTTCACGGTTCCAGAAGCTCAGCCAGGGGTCGTTGCGAAACTCCTCCGCCAGCCATCGGTCCGAGACATCGAACGCGATGGGCAGCCCCCGCCGCGCCAGGGTCAGCAGGATGGATTTCGACACGCCCAGCAAACTCCACACATAAATGACATTCGGCCAGAAGGCCCCGACCACCTCGCCGACCACGCGGTTGTTGTGGAACTCGATGTCCTTGAGGTCCATCACATGATCCAGGCGCTCGTGACCGAACACCCCGTTCAACAAGAGACGGCGTTCAATGTCCGCCGCACGCTGTTCCGCGCGCAGACCATGGTTTGAAGTGAGCACCTTGACCTCATGCCCTCGTGCCCTGAGCGCCGCCACCACGGCTTCACAGCGGAAATCATAGGTGCCTGCGTGGTGCGGGGGGAAAAGATGGTTGATGACGAGGACCTTCACAAGAACCAGACACTATCGGCACGTCCGTGGAGACTCAAGCACGGCGAAGCATGTCGGCATTCAACGGGTGCATGCCGTCTGTGGGCGCGAACTCCGTCGAGCCGTCACTGGCTCGCATCCGCCGGAAAAGACTTCAAGCCTGGTGGATGACCGAAGCCACTTCTCCCGCAGCGATGGAAGCCAGTTTCGCCAGATATGGCTTGGGACGTGACTGGGCTTTGGCAGAGTCTGCAAGGCCGGGGACCATGGAGCCCACCCAGTCAAACCGTTGGCGCGCCGCATCGACATCCGGAAGGACGCCTGCCAGGCCGATGCACGGACGTTTCATGCGCTGGCACATGCGCGCCAGTTCACCCACCCCCTTGCCCATGAGGGATGAGCGGTCGATCGCACCCTCGCCGGTAATGATCAGATCCGCGTGTTTGAGATGCTCCTTGAGGCGCGCATTGGCGCTGAACATGTCGAAGCCCGGTTGAAGCCGTGCACCGGCAAACGCCATGAGGCCAAAGCCCAATCCACCGGCTGCACCCGCGCCGGGATGATCCGCGTAGTGTCTGCCGTCAGGGACAATCTCAGAAAGACGTTTCAGCGCGCGTTCCGCCAGCTTGAAATCCTCCGGGCGCAAGCCTTTCTGCGGGCCGTAGATGCGGCTGCATCCTTCGGGGCCCAGCAGCGGATTCTGAACATCCACGGCCACGGTCACGCGCATCTTGAATCCGCCAGCCTCTGGCGGCAGCACGGACTTCAATTGCACGAGGTCCGTCCAACGCCAGATGTCGCGGCCCTGCCGGTCAAGGAACCTCCAGCCCATGGCGCGTGCCATGCCAAAACCTGCGTCGTTGGTGGCACTGCCGCCAATGCCCGTGAGACAATGCCTGGCACCCTGCGCGGCGGCGGCCATCAGCGCCTGGCCCACTCCGAATGTGTCGAGCTCGAACGGGTGATATTTTCCTTTGGGCAGCATGGCCAGACCGTTGATGCGCGCAGCCTCGATGACGGCCGTGCGGGTTTCCTGCTGCCACCACCAGCGCGCGACACAGGGTTGATGCGCCGCATTCACCGTCCTGAGCCGCTTCGTCCGTGCACCCATGGAATGGCCCATCATCTCGCCAAAGCCATCGCCGCCATCGCTCATGGGGAGAATGTCGATGAGGTCGTCCGGGCGGATGCGCCGCCAGCCGGAAGCAATGGCGCGGGCGGCCTCGAGGGCGGTCAGGGTGCCTTTGAATTTGTCCGGCACGATCAATACGCGAAGTGACACGGCGGGATTCATACACGGTCACACTGCGCAGTCGAAGCCGGAACGCCTTTGCCCGGACGCCATGCTGCTTTGCGAAACATGCATGACGTCATCATCCAGATGAGTGTCAGGACTTGCCCGCGGCGGAAAGTTTGCCGCCCTCGGTCAGGTCGTAGCATTTCAGCCCCTTGTCCGTGCGCACCAGCAGACGTCCTCCGGCGATGGTTGGAGATGGCACCCACAACGCACGCACGGTGGCCTTGCCCAGTTCCACGCGTTCCTCGGGAGACGCCTTCAGCATGGTGATGCTGGTGCCGTTGTGGGTGAGCACGAAGATTTTCCCATCCACCAGCACGGGCGAGGTGATGGCCGAGGGCGAGGATTGCTTCCAGCGCACCTCGCCGCTGCTGAGGCTGAAACAGTAATGCATTTTGTCATCCATCAAATACACGTTGCCCTGGTGGATGATGGGGCTGGACTGAGTGCGCGTGGCCTCGATGGGGAAGTTCCACAGCTTCTCAACGCTGCCGGGACGGAGCTTGAAGGCGACCAACCCCAACTGTGACGACTTCACCTGCACGGTCAGGATGTCATCGACAATGGCCGGCGTGGCATCGCCACCGCCGGGCGTGGTCCACAACACGTCGCCGGACTTGAGATCAATGCCCGCCAGTTCATTGCGCGCATTGATGATGACCACGGTTTTGCCACCTGCCTGCCACGCGACCGGAGAGCCGTTGCCGCCGCCAATCTTCGCCTGCTGCCACAGTTCTTTGCCGGTGGCTGCGTCGTAGGCGGTGAGTTTGCCGGCATTGATCACCACCGCGCCATTGACAGCGAGGACGGACGAACCGGGCGCCTTGCTTGGCAGTGGCTGTGACCAGAGGATTTTTCCGTCATTGGCGCTGACCGCATAAAGATGGGTGCTGCCCATGGCGAAGACACGGCCATCCATCACCGCCGCCGTGCTGGAGCAGTTGCGTCCGCGAGGCTCGCCCGGTGCGGTGGCTTTCCAAAGCGTTTTGCCGGTGTTCAGGTCCAGGCAGATGACGGTGTCCTGGGCGACGCGTTTGGTGGGCGGCACCGACTTGAGCAGTTCCTCCTTTGCCACATCGTTGAAGGCCTGTTCTTCGATCCATTTTTTGAAAGCCGCGTCGGATGGGAACGGTTTGTCCACGACAGCGTTCATCTTGGCGTAGTCCTCCAGCGGTATGGCGAACTTTCCTTTCTTGAAACGCCCTCGCACAAAGCCGCTCATGGTGTCCTGCTGGCGCTTGTTCAGGTGTTCCTTGATCCAGGTGTCGATGAACTCGTCGAGCTTGGACCCGCGCAGTTGCGGGCTGAGCGACAGGCGTGTCTTCTCCATCTCGGCCACCACTTCCTTCCCCAGCCCGCCCGGATTTTGATAGCCCATCTTGCGCAACACCAGGTCCGTGATGGTGCGCGTTTCGGAGGGGATATCCTCGTGCCAGACCACCGAGAGAAACACCCGGTCGCCCACGACCACCGGGCTGCCGTGGCCGCCCTCGTCGTTCGCGGGAATCGGATCACTTTCCCACAGCAGCTTGGGGCCGTCATCCGGCCATTGACCGGCCAGCGGCGGGCTGTCGGGAATCACGCCATTGCGCAACGGACCACGCCATTGCGGCCAGTCGCTGGCGGCATGAATGAATGGGATAAACGCCGCGGCCAGACCGGCGGTCAGTGCGATGCAACGGAGGGCTGACATGTGGTCAGATTAACCACATCACGCGCCACGGGGGAAAGGGAAAACCCGCAGTTCGATTGAACGACGACGACGCGCCGCTCACTTGTCCAGCAGCTTGGACAGTTCCTTTTCGAGCGCGGGACCTCGCAAGTCCTTGGCCACAATCCTGCCTTCGCCGTCCAGCAGGTAGGTGGCGGGGATGCTGTTCACGCCGTATTGCTGGCCCAGCTTGCTCTGCCAGCCCTTGCCGTCAAAATACTGCGGCCAGGTCATGTGCTCCTTCTCGATGAAGCTGGTCAGCTTGCCCTTGTCGCTGTCGAGGCTGATGCCGATGATTTCGAAGCCCTTGGAGTGATATTTGTCGTAGGCCTTCTTCACATTCGGCAGCTCGCCGATGCACGGGCCGCACCATGTCGCCCAGAAATCAATCAACACCGCCTTGCCCTTGTAATTGGCGATGGAAAGCGGTTTGCCGTTCAAGTCCGTCTCGGAGAAATCGGGAAAGACCTTGCCCACGGCGAGTGATTTCTGGATGGCGCGTGAGGCGGCCTGTTTCTCCATCTGCGCGAGGATCTGGTCCACACTTTTGCCCTGCCGGGTGTCGGGATACTGCTCCTTCAACTTCTTCAGCAGCGGCATGCCCTTTTCCTCGTCCTCCAGCACCTGCACATAGAGCATGGCCTTCATCAGCAGGATCTGGGCGACGTCGTCACTCTTGTCGTCCTTGTATTTTTCCAGCAGCGCATCGAACTCCTTGAACTCCGGCGCCAGATCCGCCTCGGTGCGTTTGTTGTCGCGAATCTTGCCATTGACCTTGGTCACCAGGGCCTTGAGATCGGCCTGTGGACCGGAGGCCTCGGCGGCGTTCAGCAGTGGATGGTTCAACGCGATGACGAGACCGGCCAGCGCGACGGGGAGGAGCATTTTCATTGGAAGAGGGGGCTGATGTTCGGCGAAATAAAACACCGGGCTGCCTCGCGCACAAGGCAATTTCCGGCGACGGCCACCTGGAAAAATGACTGGCCATCAGCACGCCAGTGATCATGTTTCTTGAGAAACCAGTCACAGCACACATGAAAAAACCTCCTGGCATGCTGTCCTTGATTGGCCCCGGCATGCTGGTGGCCGCCACCGGCGTGGGCGCGGGCGACCTCATCACGGCCAGTCTCGGTGGTTCTGCCGTGGGTGTCGCCATCCTATGGGCGGCCCTGGCGGGGGCGGTGTTGAAATGGTTCCTCAACGAAGGCATCGCACGCTGGCAGATGGCCACGGGCACGACGTTGCTGGAGGGTTGGAACGACCGCCTGGGCCGGTGGATCCAATGGGTGTTCCTCATCTACCTGGTGTGCTGGACGTTTGTGACGGGCGGCGCGCTGGTCACTGCGTGTGGCGTGGCCGGCACGGGATTGCTGCCGCTCTCATCAGACCCCACCACGTCCAAAATCATCTGGGGCATCATCCACTCCTTCGCCGGGCTGATGCTTGTGCGCATGGGCGGCTTCAAGCTGTTCGAACGGTTGATGGCCGCGTGCATCGCCCTGATGTTTGTCTCCGTGGCGTCCCAACCCGACTGGGCCGCCGTGGGTCGAGGACTGGTGACGCCATCCATGCCCGCCAGGGGTGCCGGATGGGTCGTGGGACTGCTGGGTGGTGTGGGCGGCACGCTGACCATTCTTTCCTACGGCTACTGGATACGGGAGGAAGGGCGCACAGGCATGGAAGGTGTGAAAGCCTGCCGGATTGATCTGGGTGTGGGCTACGCCATGACGGCGTTGTTTGGCATCGCCATGGTGATCATCGGCTCGCAGGTCAAGGTGAGCGGCAGCGGATCGCGCGTGGCCATCGTGCTGGCGGATCAACTGGGCTCGGTGATGGGCCCGGCGGGGAAATGGATTTTTCTGGCAGGTTTCTGGGGTGCGGTGTTTTCCAGCCTGCTGGGCGTGTGGCAGAGCGTGCCCTACATGTTTGCGGATTTTCTTTTCATCCGGCGCGGTCTCAGCCGCGAGCAACGCGACGCACTGGATTTCAAACAGACCAAGCCCTACCGCCTTTACCTCTGCGCCATCACCGTCGTGCCGCTGCCGCTGTTGTGGACCACCGTCAAGCAGGCGCAGCTGGCCCACGCAATCCTTGGCGCGCTGTTCATGCCCTTG
>CAYQCZ010000228.1:0-6084 GCA_964415955.1 uncultured Verrucomicrobiota bacterium
GCTGGAACAGCATCGCGGTGAACGGCCGTCGGGTGGCGGTGTTGTTTCGCGACAAGTCGCCGCGTGACATGAAGGTGATTGCTTCAGCGGATGGCGGACATAAATGGAGCGACGCGCAAACCGTGGGTGCCTTCAACTGGGAGTTTCAGGGCTGCCCACATGTGGGCGGCGGACTGGCCTGGGCAAAAGGCGGCAAGGGGCCGCTGCACGCGCTGGTCTGGAGCGGTGCGGAGGGGCAATCCGGCCTGCACGCGCTTGCATCGGATGGAGCCGTCCGTTCCTGGGGCAAACCGGTGCGGTTCGGCACGGCCGAGGCCCGGCGCGCGGATGTCGCCGTGCAAGGAAAGAAGCTTGCAGCGGCATGGGAGGCGGTGATGGATGGCGAGAGCATTGTTTTTGCCAGCAAGTCGGATGATGGTGGCGGGACATGGTCGCTGCCCAGGATGCTTTCCAAGCCGGGCATGCAGGCGGCGTATCCCAGGGTGGTGGCCGTCGCGGATGGTTTCAGGGTGTTTTGGACGGAATCTCCGCCCCATGGAGCAGGCACATGGCAGCACAAATTGATTCCGTGAAGGGGCAAACAGACGGCAACGAAGCGCAACGGGCCGACAGTCCCCGTGGATGACTGGCTTGCAGAATCCACCCAAAAGGGTTCATCTTGGGTCCGTGAGTCAACAATCTGACAACCAGCATTCGCCCGTCGTGAGACAGCGGGACCACGCGCTGCCCATGGGTGCGGTGCTGGTGCTGGTGCTGTGGACGCTATGCCTGACGGTCGGAGCCCTGGGGTATGTGCTCCCTTACGCGCGGGAAAAAGTGGACTGCAAGTGCGAGACGGCCGTTGAGTTCAAGAAACTGGATGTGGACTTGGGCCAGCCGGAGCCGCCTCCACCGCAGGAGGCCACCCCGGAAAACGCCATCCCCACGCCGCAGGATTTCACCCAGCCGCAGCCGCAATTCGACATCCCGCTCCCCGATGCGCCTCCAACCCTGGCTGCTCCCGCGCCGCCGGCGGTGGTGGCGGTGGCGCCCAGCCCGAAGATCGCCTTCGCCATTCCCGTCCTGAATCCCAGCCGTGTGGCCGCCACACCTGCGGCTGCCAGTTTCAAGACCCCTTCCTCACAGCCGCAAGCGCCTTCAACTCCGGGGTCGATGGCTCCGCAGGCGCTGGTGTTTGGCCAGGGTGAAGGCAGGCAACCCTCGCCCAGTTATCCGGATCGCGCGCGTCGTGAAGGTCAGGAAGGCACCGTGGTGGTGCGGTTCGTGGTCGGTCCCGATGGCGCTGTCAGGTCTGCCGAGGCGCATGTTCCCAGCCCCTGGCCGTTGCTCGACGAGGAGGCCATCCGCACGATCAGGCGCAAATGGAAATTCGAGCCCGGCGAGGTCCGCCTCTTTGAAGTGCCCATCCGTTTCGCCCTCACCAAATAAGTCCCCGCTTCTGCATGTTCTTCGCAAACATTGTCATCGATTTCTTCGTCAAGGGCGGCCCCATCATGTGGCCGATTCTTGCCTGCTTTCTGGCGGCCATGGTGGTCGTGATGGAACGCTCGCTTTGGTGGTGGCAGTTGCGGAGACGTTGCCACGGGCCCGAGCTGGAAGCCGGATTCCAGGCCATCGCGGAAGGGCGGTTCCAGCAGGCCATTGAGTTGACCGCGTCGGATGACGACCCGTTTCTGGCGACGGTGAACGATGGGCTGACGCACGCGCACAGCTCGCTGCTCGGTGCGATGCAACTGCGCGCCATGGACGAGATCGAGCACGCGGAGAAACGCCAGTGGGTGCTGGGGACATTCATCACGCTGGCACCGTTGCTGGGGTTGCTGGGCACGGTCACCGGCATCATGCACTCATTCCACTTCGTTGGTCAGGCGGAGCTGGCCGCGGTGAAGGTCAGCGGCGGCATCGCGGAGGCTTTGATCGCCACCGCGTGCGGTCTGGCCATCGCCATTCTCTGCCTGCTGCCCTACAACTATTTCAACCGTCGCCTGGCGCATTTCCGCAGCCGTCTTGAGCGCACCATCAACCACGTGGAATTGCTGGTCGAATCCGCCCGGCACCATGGCCATGATCTCGAGCAGTTTGCCCGGCAACGTGCCGTGACACGCTCCGCCCGGGCTGTCCAGGCCCAGCCCGCCATGGCCCGTTGAGCCTCAACGCATTCACACCATGCCGGTCAAACTCGGTTCCAAACTGCCCTCCGAGGACGAGGCGCGCATCGAGATCATTCCCCTGATCGACATCATGTTTTTCCTGCTGGCCGCGTTCATGCTCGTGAGCCTCAGCATGGTGAACATGAAGAGCGTGAACGTGAACCTGCCCACCGCCACCACCGGCAGCCGCGAGACCGACAACGACTTCGTCAACCTTTCCGTGGACAAGGCCGGCGTGATCTACATGGACAAGGCCCCCGTCGCGCCCAACGAACTGCTCGCACGCCTCCAGGCCTGGCAGCAGACCAACGTCCACGCCCGTGTGTTCATCAGCGGCGATGTCGAGGCAAGGCACGGCGACATTGTCCGCGCTTTGGATCTCGTGCGTTCCGCCGGCATCCAGCGTGTCGGCTTTGAAATCCGCGATGTTCCCGCTCCCGCCGCCACGCCATGAAGCGGCTTCATTACATCAACCTCATTGGCGTGCTGGCGCTGGCGCTGTTGTGCGTGGCGCAATGGAAGATCAACCGCAGCCTGAACCTCGAGATCGTGCGCCTCGACAAACTGGTGCAGGAACAGACCCTCGAACTTCAGGATCAGCAGCGCGCGGCCAAAGGACTTGCCACCGACCTCGACACCTTCCGCTCCCAGATCACTCGCCTGAACGAGGAAGCCCAGGAAAGGGCGAAGACCTTGAACGCAGCCCAGGCACTGGCAAGGCAGCTTGAGAGGGATCGCGATCAATTGCGCCAGAGTGTGACCAACTGGGCGAAAACCCACGCGGAGCTGGGGGAACGTCACAAGACCGAAACGGCGCAACTGCGCGAGGCGGTGGCGACCTGGGAATCGGCGGTCAAAACCCGTGATGCCCGTCTGAAGGAGGCCAACGAACGCATCCAGTCGCTTGGCGGCCAGCTCAATGACGGCGTCGCCAGATACAACCAACTGGCGACGAACTACAATGACGTCGTCGAACGGCTGAACACGCTCACCAGCAACTACAACGCCGTGGTGAAGCAGTTGAACGAGGCACGCGGGGCGAAGTAGCCGCACGTTCGGGCGTCCACGTCTGAAGAACGTCCACCGTGAAAACACCCTTGCACAGGCGCGGTGTGAAGTTGAGAATCAATCTCAATTAATCGTTCGTCATGCCTGCATCCGTTTCCAGTCCTGATGCCCTTGCGCGTCCGCCCTTGTTCACCGAGGTGCCCGCCTGGGGTGCGGTGGGCTCAGGCTGGCAGCGTGTCTTTGGCGGGTTCCGTTCGTCCGGATTCAGCGTGGAGTGGCACGATTTCACCCATGGCAAGGCGCTGGACTGGGGGGCGAGCTTTCATCCGCAGGGAGTGGAGCTGTGCCTGAATCTCGTCGGTCATGGCGTGATCCAGTCGGGCAGGGCGAAGATGGAATTCACGGGAGGGACGGCGGGGTTTTATGCGCCGCTCGACACACCTTTGTCCGCCACGCGCGCAGCCGGTGAGCCGCATCAATTTCTGACGGTGGAGTATTCGCGTCCATTTCTGGCAACACATCTGGGCGATGGCGAGAGCAAGCTGCACCCCCTCATCCGGGCGTTCATTGATGGAAAGACCGGCCGGCCCGTGTTGTCCGGTGTCAAAAAGCTGACCATCGAGCAGGAGCAGATCATCACCACGCTGCGTCAACCGCCCGTGTATGCGGCGGCCCATGCGCTTTGGTATCAGTGCAAGGCGCTGGAGCTGGCGGTGGCGTTTTTTTTCGATCCCGAGCCGGAGGAGGAATTGTTCTGCACACGGCAGCAGCGGCTGGCGCGGGAACGGTCAGAGCAAGTTGTCTTTTTGTTGCGCCAGAATCTGGCCCAGCCGCCCACGCTCGATGAGATGGCAAAAAAGATCGGTTGCAGCCCGTTTCATCTGAGCCGGATTTTTTCCACAGAAACCGGCCAGACGATCACGCATTGTCTGCGCCGGCTGAGGCTGGAAAAGGCCGCCGAGATGCTGGCCTCCAAAGAATATTCCGTCACCGAAGTGGCACTTGAAGTGGGTTACAACAGCTTGAGCCATTTCAGCCAGGCCTTCAGCGAAACCTACGGCTGCTGCCCGGGATTGTATCCACTGGCGACCTCCACCCAGCAGGCGCTGCGCCGCACACGGCGTGCGGGCAAGTAGCGGGCGTCCATGGTGACCGCTCACTTCGCCGCGCCAAACACCTGTTTCAAAAGGTCCGTGGTGCGTGCGGCGGGATTCTGGCGGATGCGTTTCTCCTCCTCGGCCACTTTGAGGAACAACCCGTCAATGGCCCTGCGGGTGACGTAGGAATCCACGTCGGTGGCGTCCGTGGAAACGCCGAATGCGCCAAGTGTGTTGCCGAACGATTTGCCAAACGTGTTGCCCCCCGCGCCGGACATCATGTTCTTGTAGGCGGAGGTCACGCCGGCCTTTTCCGTGGCCTGCTTGACGATGGGCAGGAAGGCCTTGTGCAGTTCATTGGTCGTGGTCTTGCGGAAATACTGGGTGGCGCTGTCCTCCGGTCCGGTGAGCACGGCACGGGCATCAGCGATGGTCATCTGCTTGAGGCTGCCGGCAAAGATGGTCGATGCCTTGGGCACGGCCTCCTCGGCAGCGCGGTTCATGGTGCGGATGAACTCATCTGCGAGTGCGTCCTGCCGGATGGCGCGCAGTGATTTTTCCACGCGTTGCAGCGATTCGGGCATGGGAATTCTGACCGCGGCATTGGTCAGGAAACCATTCTCGCGGCCGAGCAGTGTCACCGCCTGCTGCAGGCCCTTGCCCAGAGCCTCCTTCAATCCATCCGCCACCTGTGCATCCGAGAGCGCGGCGAGGGCAGGGGAGGATGTTTTGCCGCCGATGTTGATGGGCAGCCTGTCGAGCAGGGATGTCTGCGCGGCGGCGTGAACGGTGAGCAGCAGCGTGGTAGCAACTGCAAAAAGGTGGTGGCGTGTGTTCATGGTGACGCTGGTTGAAATTTAATCTGATTCTAAGCCGCCCTCGCCGGAAAGCGACACTCAATCATTACATGCTGCTGCTCAAAAGATCCTAGTTCCAAGCGTAGGCAATGCCCAAAGATGGATTTGCCGCGACATACCACTTCACCAGCTTATTATTCCGGATGCGCTCATTCTCTGCCGCCCCATACTCGTAAAACATAAATCCTAGCTTGGATAAATCGCTTCCGAGCCCTTCAATGATCTCGTCCGAAAACCACGGCTCCCTCACTGCCAGCCAGCTTGGGCGGATTTTCTCAACTGCTTGAGGACTGATCTCGTTGGCTTGAGCAACCAAAGTTTGAAAATCTGACGGCGAGAATTGGAACGACACGATCACCCTGTTGTAATCAAAGTTATGCTTTTCACGGATGTTCGTTGCTGATGACGGAAGAAACGGAGGCAACCAACCAAGTTTTGTGGCACCAGCATTTTCTGCGATTTGAAAATCCTGGTAAAACTTTGGTGTGCTTTCCTGAAGAACATCAAAGTCAAAACGTGCCATCAGCGCGATGAACAAACCCATTACTGCTACGATCACAACAAGACCAAATGCTCTGTTCTTTGCATGCATGCTGGCGCTCTCTCCTGGAACCATCGCTAAAGTGGACTACGATTTCCCGATGCCCTGTCGCGCGGCCATGGCGGCGAAAAGGCCCCGGCGGGCGATCAATTCATCAAAGGTGCCTTCCTCGACGGCGCGGCCTTGATCCAGCACCACGATCCTGTCCATCTCCACCAGCGTGCTCAGTCGGTGGGCAATGCAGACCACCGTGCGGTTATGTTCCAGTTGTTCGATCGCCTTCTGCACCTCGGCCTCGACTTTGGAATCCAGCGACGCCGTGGCTTCATCCAGCAGGAGAATCGGTGCGTTGCGCACGAAGGCGCGGGCGATGGCGATGCGCTGACGCTGTCCGCCGGACAATGTGACACCGCGTTCACCCACCGGGGTGT
>CAYQCZ010000228.1:6094-7183 GCA_964415955.1 uncultured Verrucomicrobiota bacterium
CTGCGGCATTTGCATGATGAAGTCATGCGCGTAGGCGGATCTGGCGGCGGCCTCCACCTCGTCGCGCGTGGCACCTTTGCGCCCGGCGGCGATGTTGTCCGCCACGGACATGTCGAAGATCACGATCTCCTGGCTGACGAGGGCCATGAGTTGCTGCAGGTCGCGCTGGGGCACTTCGCGGAGGTCCCTGCCATCGATGCGGATGCTGCCGCCGGTAACGTCATAGAAGCGGAACAACAGGTTTACGAGCGTGCTCTTGCCGGAGCCGCTTTCGCCGGCGATACCCAGCTTGAAGCCGCGCGGGATGCTGAGGGAAAGGCCATTGATCACAGGCTTGTCGGCATAGGCGAAGGTCACATTCTCCAGGGTGATCCCCTGCTCGAAGGAAGTCAGCGGTTTGGGGTGGGGCGGGTCCTTCACTGTGGGCTGTTCCTCCATGATGTGGGCCAGACGGTCCACGCCTGCGCTGGCCTGCTGGAAGGTCACATGCACGGCGGCGAGCTTGCGCACCGGGGTGTAGATCAGCACGACGCCCATGAGAAACGCCGCGAGGTCCGGCAGGCTGCTTTGCGAGATGAAGATCACCACGATCAACAATCCCAGGCCGAGCATGGAGATGGTTTCCACCAGCGGATTGACCAGTTCCTTGGCCTGCACGCCCTTCATGTTGTGATGAATGATGCGCTCGCTGAAGGTTTTGAACCGGGCAAGCGAATCCGCCTCCAGGCCGAAGGCCTTGATCACGCGGATGCCCGCCAGCGCCTCGACCAGCAGGCTGGACTGCGAGACATTGGCCTTGAGGCTTTCCTTGGCGGCACGGCGGACCTTGCGTCCGAGGATGATGAGCGGCGCCAGGCAGAACGGCAGGAACACCAGCGCCATGAAGGTGAGCTTGGGGCTGACGACCACCAGTGCCAGGATGATCCCCACGATCGTGACGGGTTCCTTGATGATGTCCGAAAAGCCGTTGGTCATGGCCTTGTAGAGCCAGGCCGTGTCGCTGTTGATGCGGGTGAGCAGGTCGCCCATCTTGGCGCGGTTGAAGAAATCGAGTGAAAGACGGTAAAGCTTGGCCAGCATGTCGTAGCG
>CAYQCZ010000229.1:0-7182 GCA_964415955.1 uncultured Verrucomicrobiota bacterium
CACTGGACGATTCGGCTGATCCGGCGGATGTTCTGACACACCATGCAACCCCAGCTCGAAAAGGACCTTCAAAGCCTCAAGGAGACGCTGCTCACCATGGCCAGCCACGCCGAGGGCGCCTTGAAAACCGCCATGCAGGCCTACGCCGAACGCGATGACGCACTGGCGCGCGAGGTGAAGGAAAAGGACTCCATCATCGACCAGCTTGAAGTGGAGGTGGATGAGCAGGCCGTCCATCTGCTTTCCAAGGCCCCGCTGGCGAGCGACCTGCGCCTCATCATCATGGCGATGAAGATTTCGCGCGACCTGGAACGCGTCGGCGACGAGGCCACCACCATTGCCCGCCGTGTCCTGGAGCTGAACCACGAACCACCGCTCAAGGATCACATCGAACTGCCCCACATGGCCGACTTCGCCCTCAACATGCTGCGCGACGCGCTCGACGGCTTCGTGCATCGCGACACCGAGAGGGCCCGTTCTGTCATCCCCCGCGACAAGAACGTGGACCGGCTCAACAAGCAGGCGCATCGGGTCCTGGCCAGCTACATCGTCGAATCCCCCCAGCGCATCACCAACTGCCTCAACCTCATGGTCATTTCCAAGTGCCTGGAACGGATTGCCGACCACGCAGCCAACATCGCCGAGGAGGTGGTCTATCTCTACGAGGGCGAGGACATCCGCCACACGGCACCCCATGCGGACGATCGAGCGGATGCTGCTGCTTCGGATGCCACGAGCAACTGACACATGCGCGACCAGGCTTCGGGGGCGCCTTCACACAACCGTAACCTGCCTTTCACCGTGCAGTCGTTGAGCACAGGGACCAGTGCGTGTTACCCAGCACGCATGAGCAAAGTATTGGTGGTGGATGACGAGGTCGATGTGCTGGAACTGCTGACCTACAACCTGCGCAAGGCCGGACACGAGGTCGCTCTCGCCACGAACGGCCTCGATGCCATCGACATGGCCCGCTCCAGCCGGCCCGATGTCATCATTCTCGACCTCATGCTGCCGGAGGTGCATGGTTTCGACGTCTGCGACGTTCTGCGCAAGGACATCCACACTGCCGGCATCCCCATCATCATGCTCACGGCATGGACCAGCGATTCGGCCCGGTTGCTGGGCCTGGAGATGGGGGCGGATGACTACATCACCAAGCCGTTCAGTCCGCGGGAACTTGTCCTGCGGGTGAACCGCCTGTTGGACACCGGGTCGCCGGGGGTGAATTGAAGCCGGTCAGGAAGACGGCTTTCCTCCCGTGCGCGCGGTGCGCCGGGGTCTGGAAGAACGGCCATTGACCGGCTCACGGTTGGAGAGGAATTGATCGAGGACTTGCGGATGATCCTCGAAGAAGGCGGCCAGGTCCGAGAGGCATGCAAGCGTTGCCGGGCTGAGATGATGTTCAATCCCCTCGATGTCCTTGCGCTGTGTTTCCACATCCAGTCCGAACAGGGAAAAGAACCGGGAAAGCGTCTCATGCCGCTGCTGGATGTCCCGGGCGATGCCACGCCCCTGTTCCGTGAGAACGAGGCCCCGATAGCGCTCGTATTTCACATACCCCAGCTCGTCGAGCTTCTTGACCATGCTGGTCACCGACGCCTGGGTCACCTTGAGCGAGGAGGCGATGTCCACCACGCGCGCATAGCCCTTCTCCTCGATCAACTCGTGGATCCGCTCCAGGTAATCTTCAGCGCTTTGGCTCGGCGTGGATGGCATGTGAATGGGCCGGAAATTATCCACAGGCCATGAAGATGTGGCAAGCCGCGCCATCATGATGACCATTTTTTGTTTGAAATGCCGTCGTTGCGCGCGGAAAACCATCCCGTCATTCCTGACCCCATTTATGAGAAACCATTTCCAAGTCTTCACCGCGGTGATCGCGCTGGCTTCGTCTGCGGCCATCGCTGGTGAAATTCCAGACCGCCCCGAGAAGCTGCCCGTCAAACCGCTCGTGTATGAGCCGCCCCGGCCCGGGGACTACCGCGTGCAGCTCAAATCGGGGCCGGTCGCCTACATCGCGGAGGATCGTGAACTGCCATTGGTGAACATCCAGATTTACATCCGTGCCGGCGATTATCTGGACTCGAAGGAGAAGGCAGGGCTGGCCGGCATGGTTGGCCATCTGCTCACTGCAGGCGGAACAAAGACCAGGACCGCCGAGGAAGTGGAGGAACGCATGGCCTTTCTGGCGGCCATCCTGCGCTCGAACATCGGTGACACGCAGGGCTCGGTGTCTTTGAACCTGCTTTCCAAGGACATCGACGAGGGCTTTGCCACCCTGCGCGAGGTGCTCACGGAACCCCGCTTCCAGCAGGACAAGCTCGACCTCCGCAGGCAGCAGGTGCTCCAGGCCATGCAGCGGCGCAATGACGAATCCTCCGCCATCGAACAGCGCGAGCGCCGCATGCTTGCCTACGGGGAAAACTTCTGGGTCAACAACCACTCCACCAAGGCCAGCATCGAGTCCATCAACCGCGACGACCTCATCCACTTCCATCGCCGCTGGTTTCACCCGGCCAATTTCATGGTGGCGGTGAACGGTGATTTCGCCAAAGCCGACATGATCGCCCGGCTGGAAAAACTGTTCAGCAACTGGCCGTTCAAGGGCGAACCATCCCCGGCCATTCCCGACAAAATACAGATGGCCGAGCCCGGCACCTACCTCGTGGACAAGGATGTCAATCAGGGCCGCGTCAGCATGCTCCTGCCGGGCATCCTGCGTGACAATCCCGACTACTTTGCCATTCAGGTCATGAACGACATCCTGGGCGGCGGCGGTTTTACATCGCGCATCATGAACCGCGTGCGGTCGGACGAGGGCCTGGCGTATTCGGCCGGCTCGGGCTTTGCCGGCGGCACCCACTTCGAGTCACCTTTCATCGCGGTTTTCCAGTCCAAGTCCCGCACGGTGGCCTACGCAGCGTCCATTGTGCTCGAGGAAATGCGCAAGATGGCAGGTGAACTGGTCACCGAGGAGGAACTGGACACCGCCAGGAAATCGTTCATCGAAACCTTCCCGCGCACGTTTGCCACCAAGGCGCAGATCGTGGGCACCTTTGCCCAGGATGAATTCACCGGGCGTTATCCGGCCCAGAAGGATTACTGGGAGAAATACCGCAGCCGCATCGCCGCCGTGACCCGCGAGGATGTCCAGCGCGTCGCCGCCAAATACCTCCAGCCGGACAAGCTGGTCCTCCTGGTCGTGGGCAACAAAAAGGACATTCTCCTGGGACATCCCGACCATCCGGTTTCACTGCCTTCACTCACCGCCGGCAAGCTCAACGAGGTGCCTCTGCGCGACCCGCTCACCATGGAAAGGCCTGCGCCTGCCAAGTAATGGCAAGCTTTCCCCCGGGAAAAGTTGAAGATGACGGAGTGTTTTTGACGCCCACAATGCCGGCTGGCATGAATCCTGCCTGCCTGACTCCCATGGCAGACGCACAGCCGGGTCCTGAAACGCCCCACGGACAACGCCGCAAACGGCGTTCCAAACGGCTTCCCTGCCCGCATTGCGGGGCCATGATGCCCACCCGGGAGCATCGCTGCACCTGTTGCGGCCAGGACATCGCACGGTCGTTCCGGCCCGTCATGTGGGCCACCTTCATGCTTTTTGCCTTCCTGCTTTTCAGTGCCGCGGTGTTCGTGGCCTCCCTCTGGCTCAAACGATGAGCCGCCAAGCTCCTCAGTTCACTGGAGGCCTGGAGCAATAATCCGCCAGCCTGGCCAGCCCCTCCCCGGTGGACACCGTGGGCCGGTATCCGAAATCTCTTCTCGCCGCGCTGATGTCGAACCAGTGGGCCGTGGTCATTTCACGCGCCATGAATTTTGTCAGACGTGGCTCCCTGTCACTGCCCGTGATGCGCCCCCATGCTTCCAGACAGCCTGCGATGAACAACGCCAGCCCTGCCGGAACGGCGCGTGTCACGGGCGGTTCACCGGCGGCAGCCAGCATGCGGTTGATCATCTCCCAAAGCTCGATGGGGTCATCCTGTGAAATGAAATACGCCCTGCCCGCCACTGCAGAGCCGGGCGCGAGTTTGTCGGCTGCCAGCAGATGGGCCTCGGCGGCGTTGTCGATGTAAACCGTGTCCACCTTGTTCCGCTGCGAGCCGATCCGACGAAGCTGCCCCGCGCGCGAGCGCATGACCAGGCGTGGCAGCAGGTGATTGTCGCCCGGTCCCCAGATCAAATGCGGACGCAAGGCCACCGTGGCCAGTTGTGCGTCATTGGCGGCGAGAACACGCTGCTCGGCCAGCGCCTTGGTGTGCGGATAATGCGCCTCGTAGTGGTCCGGATAGGGCACGGACTCATTCACACCCTCCATGTCGCGTCCATTGAACACCACGCTGGGTGAACTGGTGTAAACCAGCCGCTGGATGCCATGCTTCCGACAGGCTGCGATCACATTCTCCGTCCCTAGAACATTCGCCCGGTGGTATGCATCGTAGGGCCCCCAGACGCCCGCCTTCGCTGCAACATGGAAGACCATGTCGCACCCTCCGGCCGCATGGTTCACGGATTCAGAGTCGCCGATGTCGCCCCGCACCTGTTCCACCCCGAGGTCCTTCAAGGCCGGATGCTCATGACGCGAAAAGGTGCGCACCGCATCCCCGCGCTGCCGCAGCATCTTGACGATGGCAAAGCCAAGAAATCCACCACCGCCTGTGACAAGTGCCTTCATGCGAGCTGTTTGCCAGCCCACACAGCCAGCTTCTCACGGAAGATTTTTGCGTTGTGCCGGATGTCCACCGGGAAGGACGGGTGAAACAACGCCGTTTTGATGGCATGGGTGTGCGGATGCTTCGCAGCCAGTGCCAGCAGTTCACGCCGAATGGTTTCCTGCGACCCACTCCGAGCACTGGCTTCCAGTTCAATGCAAATTACCGGTTCGGTTGCGCCATTACGTGGCACGCCCACCAGTGCGCTGCGAAACACCGCCGGGTGGGTGTTGAAAATCCCTTCGCAAGGAATGGTGAACATGGTGCCATGCTTCGTTTCCACGCGATGCGACTTGCGCCCGCAAAACCAGATGCGGCCCTGTTCATCCAGATACCCCACGTCACCCATGCGATGGTAGAAACCGCCGTCTGCAGTTGGAATCTTCGCCAGCGCGGTCGAATCGGGCCGGTTGTAGTAAAGCCGTGTCGCATGCTCCGCTCGAACTGCGATTTCCCCGATCTCTCCCGGTGGAAGTGCGAGCGAATCATCCCAGGTCGTGATCGGTGCATCCTTGATACCGATGATCTTCACTGTCAGTCCACGCACCGGACGCCCCACGCACACCCCCTTCCCGAGATCGGTTTGGTGGCGTGTGTCCTTCAGGATTTCATCACTGCCGATGGAAGCGACGGGAAGACATTCCGTGGCGCCGTAGGGCGTGAACACCTGCGCTCCTTCCGGAAGCATTCTTGCAAAGCGCTCCAGCACCCTGGCCGGGACGGGCGCACCGGCCGAGATCGCGCGCCGCAAGCTGGGCAGCTTGATGCTGTGCGCTTCACCGTGCCGCCCGACACGGTTGATCACCGCGGGTGAACCAAACATGTTCGTGATGTTGAACCGCTGAATGGCCGTGATGATTTTGTCCGGATCCACCTGGGCGGGCCGCGTGGGATCCATTTCAGGAATCACCGCGCCCATGCCAAGCGCCGGCCCGAAGAGCGCGAAGAGAGGGAATGTCGGCATGTCGAGTTCGCCGGGCTCAATGCCGTAGAGTTCACGAATGTGATCCACCTGCGCGGAAAGGATGCCGTGCGTATAGACCACTCCCTTCGGGATGCCCGTGCTGCCGCTGGTAAACAGGATCGCGGACATTTCATCGCGCCCGGGATCGATCAGCATTGGTTCGCCTGTGCCGCCGCCCAGTTGCTTCACCTGATCCAGCGTGTGCCCGCCCCAGAGCCATTTGGAGCCCACCGTGACACACTTTGTGATCGTGCCGCGCGCCCACCCGAGCACCACGCGCGCCGCATGCGCCTTTGGGATGCCGATGAAGGCCTCCGGCTGTGCCTCGGCAAGGCATTTGCCCAGATTGCGAATACCAATGCCCGGATCAATCAACACGGGCACGATGCCTGATTTGAAAAGGGCGAAGGTCAGCGCGAAGAACTCAAGGCTGGGCGGAACCATCAGTGCGGTGCGGGTGCCGCGTTGGATTCCGAGTCGATGCAATCCGCGTGCGATCTGGCTGCTGACAAGGTCCAGTTCACGGAAGGTGTATTGCGTGTAGATGACTTCACCGCGTGTGTTGCGGTTCGCGGGGAACATCACTGCGGGGCGGTCCGGCTGCTGTTCCGCCATGACGGCCAGGTGCGAGGCAATGTTGAATGTCACCCGGGCGGGCATGTCATGCGTGGACCGGATGCCGCTTCATGAACTGCCGGGTCAATGCAAGGATGTCCTCGTGCTTGTCTTCCAGCACGAGATGACCGGCGTCCGGGAAGCGGTGCACCTCGGCCTGCGGCAGGATGCGCTGCCATTCCGCCAGGAAGTGATGATCAAACACCCAGTCCTGATCGCCCCAGCAAATGAGGGTCGGCGTCTGTTGAAACTTCGCCAGCTTTTCCTGCACCTCTGTCACAAGCCCATACGTCGGATGGTCTGGCAGCAGCGGGATATCCTGCACAAACCGCAGTTGCGCCAGGCGGCTGTTCTTCGAGCCGTGGGGTGCCAGATAGGCGTCGCGTTCCAGCTCCGACAATTCCCGGGCGCGGCAGCCCCATCGGGTCACGAGGCGGACGAACAATCCTGTGCGTCGGATCAGACAGTCATCGAGCGGTGTGTTCCGGCACACCCACAGGGATGGCGGCAGTTTTTTTGTGCGCGGCAGGTGGAACGCCGCAGTGTTCAGAAGCACGATGCGCCCAATGCGCTCGGGATGGCGCACGGCATAAGTCATGCCGATCATGCCGCCCCAGTCGTGCATCACGAGGGTCAGCTTCTGCGGAAGATTCAAACGATCAACAAGCGTATCAATGTCTGCGGCGCGACGCTTCACTGTGTATTCGTATTGCGCGTCGTCCGGCCGGTCTGAAAAGCCGCACCCAATGTGATCGGGCACAATCACGCGGCACTGGTCACGAAGACCGAGCGCGAGATTCCTGTAGTAAAAGGACCACGTGGGATTGCCATGCAGCATGATCACAGGCTCTCCCTGGCCCTCGTCCAGATAGTGCATCGCGATGC
>CAYQCZ010000230.1:0-7157 GCA_964415955.1 uncultured Verrucomicrobiota bacterium
GTCGTTCATCCCGCGCGCCTTTTCCATTACCCATATCAATCTCACCCATCGCAATTGGACCGCGATCGGCTATCCGGACTGTCAGGAACTGCCGATTGTGGATCCCCGGGGTCTGCTGACGCCTGTTCTCGATGGCTGGTCATTGGACAGTTGGCTGCTGGCAGAAGACGGACACTGCCTGTTGCCATCACGGGCCCCCCATGGCCGTCAACGCCAGGACATGGATCCGGGTGTCCGGGTGACCACCGATACCGAAATGCCCGGACTGGCCCTGACCAGCACCGCCTCGGTGCAACTGGAGTCGGGAATTCCGGTATGCCGGCTGCAGTTGCAGGCCCGGACCCATGTCAACGCCTGGCTGGTCCTGGCGTTGCGCCCGCAAAACCCCGAGGGCGTCAGCTTTGTCCATCAGGTCAGCCTGTCAGAAGGGCGCGATGGCTGGACGGTCGACGGCAGCCAAAAGGTGGGCTTCAGTGCCGCCGCCGGGCGACATCACGTTTCCAATTATCGCCAGGGTGACGTGTACATCCATCTCAGGGATCTGGAGGATCAGGCGGAGGGCCGTTGCGACCTGGGCATGCTCACTGCGGCGGCGCTGTTTCCCGTCAAGGCTGGTGAAACAGCCGATTTCACCGCGACCATTCCGCTGGCGAATGGCGGCTCCGGGGTGTTTGCGGCCGATGCCTGGGACGCCGTGCGTCGCGATCACTGCAAGCTGGTCTGCCCGGAGCCGCACTATCAGCATCTCTACGACGCTGCGGTGACCTCGTTGATTCTGCATTCGCCGGGTGATGTCTATGCCGGCCCCTTCACCTACAAACGCTTTTGGTTTCGCGATGCCGCCTTCATCATCCATGCCCTGCTGTGCGTGGGTCTGACGGATCGCGCCGAAAGGGCGCTGGCACGCTTTCCGGGACGGCAGACATCACCGGGCTACTTCCGTTCGCAGGACGGTGAATGGGACAGCAACGGTGAAGTGCTGTGGATACTGCAGCGATTCTTCGCCCTGACCGGAAGACGGCCCTCCCCGGATTGGGACGGCCCGATCCGGCGCGGTGCCCGTTGGATCATGCGCAAACGACTCGGCGATGATTTGGATGCGCCTCACGCCGGACTGCTGCCGGCCGGTTTCAGTGCCGAACACCTGGGGCCAAACGATTATTACTACTGGGATGATTTCTGGGGCATCGCCGGTCTGCGCGCGGCAGCAGCCATGATCGCCGACCGGAATACGGGCGACCGGGACGAATTTGTGCGGGCCGCGGATGAGTTCAGCGCGGCGACAGATCGCAGTCTGGCAGGATGCGCCCAACGGCTCGGCCGTCCGGCCATGCCGGCGTCGCCGTATCGCCGTCTGGACGCCGGCGCCATTGGTTCACTGGCGTTGGGCTATCCGACCCAGCTCTGCGCACCCGACGATCCCCGCTTGCTCGACAGTGTCAGGTTCCTGCTCAACCGTTGTTTTGTGAACGGTGCGTTCTACCAGGACATGATCCATTCCGGCCTCAACGCCTACCTGACCCTGCACGTGGCGCAGGTGCTGCTGCGCGCCGGCGACCCGCGCCACCTCGAACTGATGGATGCGGTTGCGGCCCTGGCATCGCCGACCGGACACTGGCCGGAGGCAGTTCATCCGCGTACCGGTGGCGGCTGCATGGGCGACGGTCATCACGCCTGGGCCGCCGCCGAATGGGTGCTGATGTTACGCAACTGTTTTGTGCGTGAGGAAGGCGACCGCCTGATACTCTGCGCCGGCATTCCGCCGCGCTGGCTCGATCAGAACACACCCATCCGCTTCGGACCGGCACCCACCGGGTTTGGCACGCTGGAGCTGACCATCACCCCCGCCCCCGGCCAGTCCATACGCATCGACTGGAGGGGAACCTGGCATCGCGATGCCCTTCCGCTTGAAATTCGGCTGCCTGGCTTCCCCCATGCCAGTGCCGCCGCCGCTGCCGGCTCGATCACACTTGCCAACGTCAAGGCATGATTGCCGGCCATAACCTGTTGGGGAGGAAGTTCACACCACGTCTTGTTTTCATCGTTCCGGTGATTGTGATTGTCACGTTTGCCGCCCTGTGGCGATTCACGCCTTTGCGCGACCTCGCAAGCCAGGAGAACCTGCAGGCGCTCATGCAGGCGGCGTGGACGCGACAATGGTGGACCGTTCTCCTGGTGATGGCGGTTTACATCATTGCCAATCTGGTGATGTTTCCCAACAGCCTGTTGAACATCGCAGTCATTCTTGGGGCGGGTGGTTTCCTCGGTTGGACGTATGCGATCTGCGGCAGCTTGTCGGCAGCCACGGTTTTCTTTCTGGCAGGCCGCTTCTGGGGCGCAGAGAGGCTGAACACAGCCAAACATCCGGAAATCCCAAAAATCAGGAAATTCCTGGCCAAAGGGGGCATTGCGGCTGTGGTGGCCGTCCACGTCGTACCCACCGCACCCTATGTTGTCGTGAATTCCATCATCGGAACCTTCAACATCCGCTACCGGGACTTTGTTGCCGGAACCTTCATCGGCCATCTTCCCGGGACATTGTGTCTGGCCTTGTTCGGGAAACAGGTGAAAAGCCTCTTTGCGGATCCATCACCACTGAACATTGCCATTCTCCTCCTCATTGCCGGTGCCGCCGTCGTGTTGCTTCTGGTGCTTCGCAAACGGCTGAAGGCGCAGCTGGGCGGTGAATCGGAACCGGAACCGGCAACCGCGGGATCTCACTCATGAACATTCTCATCTTCACGAACACCTTTACCCCGCATGTTGGCGGCGTCGCCCGCTCGGTGGAGGCGTTCACCGGCGAATACCGCCGGCGCGGGCACCGGGTGCTGGTCGTGGCCCCTGAATTCCCCGACATGCCACCGGATGAAGTCGATGTCCTGCGGGTTGAAGCGATCCAGAATTTCAACGCCAGCGACTTCTCGGTGGTGGTGCCGCTCCATGCATCGCTCACCGAAACGTTCGACGCCTTCCAACCGGACATCGTGCACTCCCAGCACCCCTTCCTGCTGGGCATGACCGCGCTGCGGCTGGCACGCTACCGGGAACTGCCGATTGTCTTCACCCACCACACCCTGTATGAACACTATACCAGCTATGTTCCCGGCGATTCAGCCGCCTTGGAACGGTTTGTGATCGAACTCGCCACCCGCTACGCGAACCTCACCGACCAGGTTTTCGCCCCCAGTGAAAGCATCCGGGATCTGCTCCAGAAACGCGGCGTCACCACGCCGATTGCCGTGGTGCCCACCGGCGTGCAGTTGGAGCGGTTCGCTTCGGGCGACGGCCGCGCATGCCGCCGGCAGTTGGGGATTCCCGAAGATGCCTTCGTGGTGGGTCATCTGGGACGCCTGGCTCCGGAAAAGAATCTGGAGTTTCTGGCCGGGGCGGTCGCCGATTTTGTGCGCTCGCGGCCGCACGCGCATTTTCTGGTGATCGGCGCCGGCCCCTCCGAAGAGGCGATGCGTGAGATATTCGCGCGCGCCGGCGCCGAAGCGCAATTGCACAATGCCGGCACCCTGCAGGACCAGCCACTGGCCGACGCGCTGCAGGCGATGGACGTGTTCGCCTTCGCGTCCAAAAGCGAGACCCAGGGAATGGTGTTGACGGAAGCGATGGCGGCCGGACTGCCGGTGGTCGCCCTGGATGCGCCCGGTGCCCGGGAGGTGGTGCAGGACGGGAGGAACGGTCGACTGCTGCAGGAGCCATCCCCGGCGGACTTCAGCGCCGCACTGCAGTGGGTGGCGGAACGGACGCCCGGTCAAATGCGCGATCTGAAACAGGCCGCACTCGACACCGCGGAGGCCTTTTCCATTTCCTGTACTGCTGACACGGCCCTGGCTGCCTTTGCATCAATCAAGTCAAAATCATCCGTCGGCGACAGCAGGGACGAGCGGGACTGGGAAGATGTCGTTTCCTGGATCGAAACGGAATGGGAGATCCTGAAAGGTTTCGCCGGAGCGTGCGGCGCAGCCGTGAGCCCCGGTCTCTCTTCTGAAAAGGAATGAAGATGCATCATCCGCGTCCCCGGGCCGAAACGTCACCGTCGACAGCAGGACCGGCAGGCTAGCCCATGATCGGCCGAATCGAATCATTTCTCCGACGACTGCGCCGCCGGCTCAGTCGCAGCGTGTGGCTGGCGCGGCTGCTGCGCCTGCCCGCATCGGAGGGATCGCCGACCCGGCCGGGACTGCTCATGATCCAGATCGACGGGCTCTCGCAGCCGCAGTTGGAGCATGCTCTGGCGCACCACAAGCTGCCGTTCCTGCGGCGGCTGATCACGCGCGAGCATTATCGGCTTCAGGCCCATTATTCGGGCCTGCCGTCGACGACCCCCGCGGTCCAGGCCGAGCTCTTTTATGGGGCGAAGGGTGCCGTGCCCGCATTCTCCTTCAGGGATCATGAATCGCATCAGATCGTTCGCATGTATGAATCGGCGGCGGCGGCGGGCATCGAGGCGCGGCACATGGACCCGGACAATCAGGGGCTGCTCGAGGGTGGCAGCGCCTACTCGAACATCTACGCCGGAGGCGCGGCGGAACCCCATTTCTGTTCGTCAGCCATGGGCTGGGGCCCGACGCTCCACGCCGCCAATCCGCTGGTGATGCTGGCCTTTGTCCTCAGCAATCTTTACAGCTTCCTGCGGGTTGCAGTCCTGATGGTGATGGAATTGGGCCTGGCACTGGTGGGGGTCGTGCGCGGCTTCGTCGGTGGACGAAACCTCGTCAGGGAACTGAAATTCGTCCCGGCCCGGGTTGCCATCACCATCCTGCTGCGCGAGTTCTGTGTGATCGGCGGCAAGATCGATCTCAGCCGCGGCCTGCCCGTTGTTCACATCAACTTTCTCGGCTATGACGAACAGTCACACCGCCGCGGCCCGCACTCGCAGTTCGCCCACTGGACGCTGAAGGGAATCGACGACGCCATCGCCCGGCTGTGGCGCTCCGCCAACCGTTCCGCCTGGCGACACTACGAAGTCTGGATCTATTCCGACCACGGGCAGTCCCCGGTTCAGTCCTACCATCGGGTGCAGGGCCAGACACTGGAAGAGGCCGTGACAGCGGTGTTTGGAGGTCTGGCGGCCACGCCTCCGGCGGCCGACCGCAAAGGCCAGCGCCCGGGCAGCATCCAGGCCGAGCGGGTGCGTCTGCTCGGCGGCAAGCGCATCCAGCGTCTGTTTCCGGTGCCCCGCAGCAAGGGCGCGGACGCCGACGACAAACAACCCGTCGTCACCGCCCTTGGGCCCGTGGCTCATGTCTATTGGCCGGGGGAACTGAATGGCGAAGAGCAGGAGTCCATGGCCCGTGAACTGGTGCAACAACACAAGGTTCCGGTTGTGCTCCAGGTGGAGGCGCCGGGCGTGCTGCGCGCCCGAACCGAAACCGGGGAATTCCGTTTGCCGCGGGACCGGGCCGCGGTGTTCGGTTCACAACACCCGTTCCTGGATTCGATCGGCGAAGACCTGGTGCGTCTCTGTGAACACCCGGACGCCGGCGACCTTGTTCTGCTGGGATGGCGCGACGGCATGTTTCCGCTGACCTTTGCCGAGGAGAATGGCGCCCACGCCGGGGCCACGCCGGAAGAAACCAACGGCTTCGCCCTGCTTCCCGGGGACACCACGCTGCCGGCCCGCGAGCATGGGTATCTGCGTCCCGGCGACCTGCGGGAGGCGGCCCTGCACTACCTGGGGCGCAAGACTCACCGAACCTTTGAATCCGGGACCCGGGCTGTCGCCACCGCGACGGACACCCTTCGGGTCATGACCTACAACGTGCACAGTTGCACCGGAATGGACGGCAAGGTCGATGCCGGCCGGATTGCGCGCCTGATTGCCCGCGCCCGGCCGGATGTGGTGGCACTGCAGGAACTGGATGTGGGCCGTGCCCGCAGCCACGGCCTGCACCAGGTTCAATTGATCGCCCGTTCTCTGGCGATGACGTTCCATTTCCATGCGTCCCTCTGCATCGAGGAGGAACGGTATGGAGATGCCATTCTGACCTGTCTGCCCATGCGCCTGGTGAAGGCCGGCCGGCTGCCGGGACTCGACGGCAAGCCGCACCTGGAATCGCGGGGGGCCCTTTGGGTCGCCATTGACCTGCACGGCCACACGATACTTCCGATCATCAACACCCATCTGGGCCTGTACCAGCGCGAACGCATGACCCAGGTGGAAGCCCTGCTCGGCAGCGACTGGTTGGGACACGAGCAATGCCGCGAACCGGTGATTCTGTGCGGCGACTTCAACGCCCGGCCAGCATCCCCGGCATGCCGCCGGCTCTCCCATCGACTCCAGGACGTTCAAACCGAGGCACATGACCACCGTCCAAAAGGCACCTTTTCCAGCCGCTTCCCGACCCTGCGCATTGACCACATTTTCGTCAGCCCCGGGATTGAAGTGACCCGCATCGAGGTCCCCGGTTCGGAACTCGCGCGCGTCGCCTCCGATCATTTGTCCCTGGTTGCCGAGCTGCGCATCACGGATGCAGAAGCGGGACGGAACGAACCAACGCAGGCAGGCCGATCATCCCGAACAGAGCCCGGAGTCATTTCAGTTGAAGCACCCGCAAGAATGGCAACCTCCGTGCCATTGCCCGGGCCATTCGTCCCAGTCATGCCACGATGAGCAACATCCTTAGGAATCTCATCTTCGTCGTTCCCGGCAACGCGCCGGGTGTTCCGGTGGCGGCGGGCGTGCTTTATCCGTTCTTCGGCTGGCTGCTCAGTCCGAGCATTGCGGGCGCTGCGATGAGCCTGAGTTCCGTCTCGGTCATCACGAATGCGCTGCGGCTGCGGAAAACTAAACTGTGAATCGTTTCCAAAATATGAAGACCAACACTCTCACGCCGGAACTACTCCGCAAAATGGACGCCTATTGGCGCGCGGCCAACTATCTCTCGGTCGCGCAGATTTACCTGCTTAACATCTGCTTCTGAAGGCGATCACGCCGCTCATCGGGCATTGCCATGAAAATGCCGGACCAATCGAACGTTGAACCATGACTAAACTCAAATTCCTCTGGAGCAATCTGAGCGCGAGCTTTTGGTTTTTGCCAGCGTTGATCGTCGCGTTCAGCGCGGTCCTGGCCGTGGGGTTGATCGACCTGGATTCCTCCGGGAGCCGGGACTGGATGGCCGACTGGCCGCGCCTGTTCGGGGCCG
>CAYQCZ010000231.1:0-7147 GCA_964415955.1 uncultured Verrucomicrobiota bacterium
TTGAGTTGCAAGTAGGTCGGGGAGGGCAGATTGTCCGTGCGGCCGGCTCCGGTGCCACACTCATGTCCCGCGACGGAGGTTATGCTCAATTGAAGCTGCCCTCGGGTGAGATTCGTAAGGTCAATGAGAATTGCTGTGCCACCATCGGGCAGGTTGGCAATCTGGAGCACGAGAATGTAATTCTTGGCAAAGCCGGTCGTACGCGGTGGCTGGGCAAGCGGCCAATCACACGCGGCGTCGCGCGCAATCCGGTGGATCACCCCAATGGCGGTGGTGCCGGCAAGTCGAAATCCGGAGGTGGACGCCAGCACCTGACCTCCCCCTGGGGGCTTCTGGCAAAGGGCTACAAGACTCGCAAACGAAAAAAGATTTCAAACCGTTTCATTCTGGTGCGTCGGGACGGCCGGCCTATGAAGCGCAAATAGTGAAGAGATATGGGACGATCCATTAAAAAAGGTCCATTTGTGGACCATCATCTGCTGGCAAAAATCCAGAAGGCCAAGGACGCGAAGTCCCGGGCTCCGATCAAAACCTGGTCGCGTCGATCCATGATCACGCCGGATTTTGTCGGACTGACCTTCAATGTCCACAACGGCAAGGTGTTCAATCCCGTGTTCGTCACCGAGAACATGGTGGGTCATCGTCTGGGTGAGTTTTCTCTCACACGGACATTCAAGCGCCACGGTGCCCACACCGCCAAAGCCGAAGCCAAGTAGCCTATGCAAGTCCAGGCCATCACCAAAAATTTCAGAATGTCACCGCAAAAGGTGCGGGAGGTTACGCGCCAAATCATTGGCATGCCCGCCCTTCAAGCCAAGGCGGTCCTTGCGGTTGTCCCGCGCAAGTCCGCCCGTGTGGTTGCCAAGACCCTGGCTTCAGCCATTGCCAATGCTGAAAACAACAACAGCGTGGATCCTTCCACATTGTGGGTCAAGGACGCCGCTGCTCAGACCGCATCCCGCATGAAGAGATTCACCCCCAAGGCCAGGGGCTCCGCAGGCCCCATCATCAAGCGCAACTGCCACATCAAGATCGTCCTGACGGATAACAAGTAATCGTATGGGCCAGAAAACAAATCCAACGGGCCTGCGCATCGCGGTCAACAAAGACTGGCGATCCAAGTGGTATGCGAACAAAAAGGAATTTGGTTCGCTGCTTACCGAAGATCGCAAGATTCGCGAACTGCTCAAGAAGCGTCTTGAGTCGGCCTCTGTTCCGAGGATCGGCATTGAACGTGCCGCCACACGGTGCCGCATCACGATCTACACAGCCCGACCGGGTGTGGTGATCGGCCGTAAAGGTGCTGAAATCGACAAGATCAAGGAGGAGCTGTCGAAGATCACAGGCAAGGAGATCTATGTGGACATTGCCGAGGTGAAGCAGCCTGAGATCGATGCCCAGTTGATAGCGGAAAACGTGGCCCTTCAGCTCGAGCGCCGCATTTCGTTCCGGCGTGCCATGAAAAAGGCGGTGCAGACCGCCATGGATTTTGGAGCGTTGGGCATCAAGATTCGCTGCGCAGGACGCCTTGGCGGGGCTGAACTGGCCCGCGTTGAAGTCTATCGTGAGGGAAGCGTGCCGCTGCACACGCTCCGCGCCAATGTGGAGTATGGCTTCGCGGAGGCGAAAACAATGTATGGCAAGCTCGGTGTCAAATGCTGGGTCTGCAAGGGGGAAACCAAGCCTGAGAAGCAGGGGGTTCCCCAGGCTCAGGACAAAGCTTAACAAGATAAATCAGGATACAGCGTATGGCGATGATTCCAGCAAGGGTTAAATACCGCAAGACACAGCGCGGCAGCCGCACCGGCCTGGCGCACAGTGGCGCGACGGTGGCATTCGGCGAATACGGATTGCAGGCAATGGAACGTTGCTGGCTGAATTCACGCGTGATTGAAGCCGCCCGCGTTGCCATCACGAGGAACATGAAGCGGCGCGGCAAGGTGTGGATCCGCATTTTTCCGCAGAAATCATACACCAAAAAGCCCTTGGAAACCCGTATGGGAACAGGCAAGGCGGGGGTGGAGGGCTGGGTCGCCGTGATCCGCCCGGCCAATGTTCTGTTTGAAGTGGACGGCGTGCCTGAAGCCCTGGCGCGCGAATCATTGCGGCTGGCTGCAACCAAACTGCCGATCCGCACCCGCTTCATTTCCCGTCATCAACATTCCTAAGTTGACGCCATGAAAATGTCCGACCTGAAAGATTTGACCGAGAAGGAGCTTGCCGCCAAAAGCCGCGATCTCCGGCAGGAATTATTTAACCTGAGGTTGCAAAAGGCCACCAGCCAGCTCGACAAGCCGCACCGTGTGCGCGAGTTGCGACGTGGCATTGCCCGGATTGAAACCCAACTGAGTGCCACCCGAAAGAAGGCCGCCTGACCCAACCAGCGAGTATGTCTGAAGAAATCAACAAGCGCAGCCAGCGCAAAGAACGCGTCGGCGAAGTGATCTCCCACAAGATGGCCAAAACCATCGTCGTGAGCGTGGAGAAGCGGTTCCCGCATCCCAAGTTCAAGAAGATCATCACGCGGTTCAAGAAGTTCTACGCTCATGACGAGAAGTCCGAGGCCCGGACGGGCGACCGTGTCCGCATTCAGGAGACGCGGCCTCTGTCCAAATTGAAGCGCTGGCGGCTGGTTGAAGTCGTTCAACGCGGCGAGACAGCAGACTAAGACACACGAAAGCCTATGCTTCAGATAAGATCGATATTGGATGTTGCTGACAACACCGGCGCCAAACGCGCCGCTGCCATCGGCGTCCTTGGACGTAACCAGCGATATGCCCGGGTGGGTGATGTCATCAAAGCTCACATCAAGGAGGCTGCGCCTGATGGCACGGTGAAAAAGGGTGAGGTTGTCAATGCCGTCGTGGTTCGCACACGGGAGGCGATCCGCCGCCAGGACGGGTCTGTGTTGAAATTTGACTCCAATGCGATTGTCATCATCGACAAGGAAAACAACCCCCGTGGAACGCGCATCTTCGGGCCTGTCGCCCGGGAATTACGTGAAAAGCGTTTCATGAAAATCATCTCTCTGGCTCCGGAGGTCATTTGATTATGGCAAAATTGCACATCAAAAAAGGCGATGAGGTGGTCATTTGCAGCGGCCCTGAGCGTCCGTTCCTGGATCCGGAAAGTGGCGAGCTGGTCATCAAGAAGGGGCGTGTCCTGCATGTTTACGCCTCCAAGCAGCGCGTGCTCGTCGAAGGTTGCCGCATGATCAAGAAGCACATGCGCCGGAGCCAGATGAACCCACAGGGGAAAATTGTTGACCAGGAAGGCACCATCCATGCCTCCAATCTAATGAAACTTACCGATTTTGAAGCACGTGCGACCCGACGCGGCGTCAAGATCAAGCAGAGCTAGGCACCCATGAACGCAAGGCTTTACAAGAAGTATGTCGAGCAGGTGAAACCCGCCATGATCGACAAGCACGGTTACAAGAACCCGCACCAGGTTCCCAAAATCGAGAAGATTGTCATCAACATGGGCATCAGCGCCTCTTTGGAGAAGTCCGCCATTGATGATGCCGCACATGACCTTGGTGTCATCACCGGACGCAAACCGGTCATCAGCAAGTCCCGCAAGAGCATCGCCAATTTCAAGCTGCGCAAGGGGCAGCCAATCGGATGCCATGTCACGTTGCGCCGCGATGTGATGTATGAGTTTCTGGACCGCCTGGTGGCCGCAGCACTGCCCCGCATCCGTGACTTCCGTGGCATTTCGCCACGGTCCTTCGACGGGCGGGGCAATTACTCCCTCGGCATCGAGGATCAGACGATTTTTCCCGAAATCGATCTGGACAAGATCAAGCGCCCGCAGGGAATGGACGTGACCATTGTCACCTCCGCGTCCACGGATGCCGAGGCGCTTGATCTGCTCAAGCTGATGGGGATGCCGTTCGCGGGTAAATCAAACAGTTAAGAATTATGGCCAAGAAAGCGTGGTTGGAACGCAACAAACGAAAATCGGAGACGGTCAAGAAATACGCCGCACTCCGGGCGGAATTGAAGGCGAAGCATGACTATGCTGGCCTGAGCAAGCTCCCCAAGAATGCCAGTCCTGTGCGCATCGTGAACCGCTGCAGCATGAGCGGACGCCGCCGTGGATTCATCAGGAAATTTGCCTGCTCCCGCCTGACTTTTCGCGAGGCAGCGCTTGCCGGGTTGATTCCCGGTGTCACCAAAGCCAGCTGGTAATCATTATGACCGATCCCATTTCAGACATGTTGACGCGTATTCGCAATGCCAGCAGGGCCTTGCTGAAGACTGTAGAAATCCCTCACTCCAACATGAAGGAGAGCATTGGCAACATCCTCAAGCAGGAGGGCTATGTCGCTGATTGCGCCGTCGCAGGAGAAAAGAAGAAGACCATCAAACTGGACCTCAAATACACAGGCCGCAAAGGTGTGATTGCGGGTTTGAAAAGGGTCAGCCGTCCGGGCCTCCGGCGTTATGTCAAATCGGGCGAGATCCCGCGTGTCCTCGGTGGACTGGGGGTTGCGATTGTATCCACGCCCAAGGGGCTCATGACTGACGCCGAAGCGCGGCGGCAGAATCTCGGGGGCGAACTGGTCTGCTACGTCTGGTAACTCGAAAAGCTTATGTCACGTATTGGAAAAAACCCCATTGCCGTCCCCGCCAAGGTCAAGGTGGAGATCAAGGGGCAGAAGGTCAGCGTCGAAGGCCCCAAGGGCAAACTCGATTTTGATTTGCCCCGCCGCGCCGGCGCCCAGCTCAAGGATGGTCATTTGCTTGTGACGCGACGTGATGACACACCGGAGTCAAAAGCCATGCATGGCTTGAGCCGCTCCATCTTGAACAACATGGTCAAGGGGGTGAATGAAGGTTTTGTCAAGAAGCTCGAAATTCACGGGGTGGGTTTCAAGGCGGCCGTTCAAGGGAAGAATGTGAACCTGACCCTTGGTTACTCGCATCCCATCAACTATGCCATCCCTGCGCAGATCAAGGTGACTGTGGAGGAGAACACCAAGCTCACCATTGAGGGGCCCGACAAGCAGACGGTCGGACAGGTGGCTGCCGAGATTCGCGGCTTCTATCCGCCCGAACCTTACAAGGGCAAGGGCGTTCGCTATGCGGGCGAGAGGATCATCCGCAAGGAAGGCAAGACCGTCCAGTAAGGCAGCCCCGAACCCAGCATTATTGATCCATGAGAACAGAGAACAAACAAAGGCTTCAGCAGCTGCGACGTTGGCGTTCGCGCAAGAAGATCATAGGTTCTGCCGAGCGTCCGCGCATGAGCGTGTTGTTTACGGGAAGGAACATTCATGTGCAGTTCATCGACGACACGGCCGGAGTGACCCTGGCATCCGCCAACACCATGCTGAAAGCACTGGGGGCGGAACGTGACACCATGGCGGCAAATGTGGCCAGTGCCACACGCATCGGCAGGATGGCTGCCGAGGCAGCCTTGAGCAAGGGCATCAAGCAGGTTGTGTTCGACCGCAGCGGTGCATGCTTTCACGGCAAGGTCAAGGCGCTTGCTGATGCGGCTCGCGAGGCGGGGCTTCAATTTTAATTCAAAACCGGAGATATTACTGTGGCAGAGCAAAAAGAGAGACAAGTGCAGGACCGCCCCGCGCGTGGTGGCACAAGAGGCCCGCGTCGCGACCGTCGCAGCGGCGGCAATGACGACTCGAACAATGGCGGGCCCGGCTCCGATCTGAGCGAGAAGGTGCTTTACATCAACCGATCCTCGAAGGTCGTCAAAGGCGGCCGACGATTCAGTTTCAGCGCCTTGGTCGTTTCGGGTGACCGTGGCGGCCGTGTTGGACTGGGCATGGGGAAAGCCGGCGAGGTGGCTGATGCCATCCGCAAAGGCACCGAGGATGCCCGTGGCAACATGCAGACCGTCGCGTTGAATGGTCCCACCATCCCCCATGAAATCATCTCCCGTTTTGACGGTGCACAGGTCCTTCTGCGTCCCGCCTCTCCCGGAACGGGGCTGATTGCCGGAAAGACAGTCCGAGCGGTTCTTGAAAGCGCCGGCATTCGCGATGTGCTGAGCAAATCTCTGGGCTCCAAGAATGCAGCCAATGTGGCCAAGGCCACGTTGAGCGCGCTGCAAAAGCTCCGCAGCCGTGATGAAATCATGAAGGCGCGTGGGATCAAGTCCGCGAAAAGCACCACCCAGGAATAAGCAAAGGATCACCATATGCGTCTACACACTCTCAAACCTCGTCCGGGGGCACGTCATCGCCGCAAGCGGCTGGGCCAAGGTGAAGGCAGCGGTCACGGCAAGACCAGCGGCCGCGGTGGCAAGGGGCAGTCAGCCCGTTCAGGCGGTTCCATCCGCATCGGCTTTGAGGGCGGTCAAATGCCCCTCATCCGCCGCATTCCCAAGCGTGGTTTCAACAACGCCCGTTTTTCGACCGTCTATTCTCCGGTCAATCTGGAGAGCCTCAATCACTTCGACGATGGAGCACGTGTTGATGAAGCGGCCCTCCGGGATGCCGGGCTTGCAAATGGCAAGTCCGACGGCATCAAGATCCTTGCCAGAGGCGAGCTGACCAAAAAATTGACCGTGTGCGCCCACGCATTCAGCGCCTCGGCACGCGCCCAAATTGAGGCCAGGGGCGGCACCTGCGAAGTGATTGCCGCCAAGTAGCAGGCTTCTTCAACGAGGACTCCGCCGATGCTCCAAGCGATAGCCAACACTTTTGCCAACTGCTTCAAGATTCCGGAACTCAAGTCCCGGATCTTGTTCACCATGCTGCTGCTGGCGATTTGCAGGCTGATCTCGATGATTCCGGTGCCCGGTTTGGACGGCGGCGCGCTGGCCAATTACTTCGCTGAACTCGCCAAGCAGCAGGAGCAGAGCGGAGGAGTGCTGGGCTTATACAGTCTTTTCACTGGCGGAGCCTTGGAGCGTTGCGCGGTCGGGGGCCTTGGCATCATGCCTTACATCAGTGCCAGCATCATCATCCAGCTTCTTGGGGCTGTGGTTCCCCAGCTCAGCAAGCTGGCAAGAGAGGAGGGCGGCCGCACCAAGCTGATACAATACGGACGCTACCTCACAATTATTCTCTGCCTGGGCCAGGGTTTCGTGATGGCGTTGGGATGGGAAAACGCCTCGTCCATCTTCCCGGGCTTCCAGGGACAGCTGGTTCTGAATTCAGAGCCTGGGTTCCAGA
>CAYQCZ010000232.1:0-7145 GCA_964415955.1 uncultured Verrucomicrobiota bacterium
AAACCCGGAGAGCTACAAACGTTTTCAAGGCAACGAGTATTCGGCGGATTTGATCGCGGAACAGGCGCTCAAGTTCGCGCGGGAAAACAGGGGCCGGCCTTTTTTTCTCTACTGGCCGACCACGGTGCCGCACGTGGCGTTGCAGGTGCCCGATGACTCGCTCGCCGAATATCTGGGGCGTTGGGATGATCCGCCGTATCCCGGCGGCAAGGGCTACATTCCGCACTTCAAACCCAAGGCCGCCTATGCGGCGATGATCACCCGCATGGACAGAGAAATCGGCCGCATGATGGACCTGGTCAAGGAGCTTGGTTTGGACGAGGATACCATCTTCGTGTTCTCCAGCGACAACGGGGCCGTCAGCGGAACACACCAGGGCCTGGCTGGGACCGATTGCGCTTTTTTCAATTCCTCCGGTGGACTTCGTGATGGCAAGGGCACGCTTTACGAAGGGGGTTGTCGCGTGCCCACCATTGTGCGGTGGAAGGGACACATCAAGCCCGGCATCGAAAGCACACGTGTCAGCGGCTTCGAGGACTGGATTCCCACGCTGTTGGAACTGGCTGGTGCAAGCCGGAGCATCCCTGGAGGCATCGACGGCATCAGCATGGCCCCCACTCTGCTTGGGAGGAAACAGCCGGAACGCCCGTTTCTATATCGGGAGTTTCCCGCCTATGGAGGACAGCAAAGCATCCGTATGGGCGACTGGAAGGGGATCCGGCGCAACCTCATTGGAGCGAAGGGCGCAAAGCCCAACTATCACATCGAGCTGTATGATTTGAAGAATGATCCGGCGGAAACGAAGGATGTCTCAGCCACGCATCCGGAGGTGGTGGCGCGCATGGAATCCTTGATGAAGGAGCAGCACGTTCGATCTGCCAGGTTTCCCTTCCCGGCACTGGACAATCTCTAGTGGAAGCAACTGGCATGAATGCCGGCAACTGGCGCATGGATACTGACATCCACAAACAGGGCGGGCTGGCACGCATTGTGCGCATGCGGCTGTGTCTGGCTGCGGCGGGCCTTTTCATTGGATGGAGTGCCGGTGCTGCCGAAGCGAAGAAGCCTGCGTCGCAGCCCCGCCATGACCCGCCGGACATGGCCTTCCGCCGGGCTCCCATGTCCACCGCCGTGCGCACGGTGCATGTTCCGTTGTCCACCAATCTGCACATGGCGTTCGACACTGATCTGCTCCGCACGCATGTGGTGTGGGCGGGAAAGTCGTTGAACCTCTGGGGCACGCCCTATCATGCGGCAAAGGACCGCTTCTACTGTGATTACGAGGGTCTCACGCTCTGGACCAATGCGCCGGTCTTTCCATGGACCTACAAGAAGCCTGACAAGGTCGCCAAAACCTACGTGGACAGCCCTCCCAAGGGTCGTTTTACTGGCATCAGCACGGAGTTTGGAGTGACCTCGCTTCGGTATGAATTGATGCTCGACGCCGGCCATGTCGTGCCGGTGCGTGAAACGCCTGTCCGCAGGGATGGCGTCAGAGGCCACGCCATCGAGCGGCGCATCGAGATGGGGCCGTGTCCACAGAGCACCACGTTCATGGCGCATGCGGCACGGGGCAGATGGCTGCCGGTGCCGAAGGGCATGGCCATTGGTTTGCTGGAGGTGGAGCATGGGGTTGTGCTGGTGGCCGCGCGAGGGACGTGCAATCTCAAGCTGGAAACCCAGACCGAGGATGCAGTGTATGACAGCATCGTTTGGACCGAGATGAAGAATGATTCCGCACTGCTGCACATGCCGGTTTCCGGGAGGGAGGCGCGCTGCCATGTAAGAATTCCGAGGACGGACAAGCCTGTTGCTGTGGAGGTGCTGTCGCTGTTCGCCCCCACGGCGGAGGAGGCTGTGGCTGCGCTCCAGACCATGCCGTCCCGCCCGATTCAACCGCCGGACTTTTCTGGAAGTCCGGTGAACCTGACCAGTGCGCCGACAAACCGTGCCCGTGTCGTTGCGGCACCGTCCGGTTTGTCCGTTCCAGCCGGGGACGCGCATTACCGGATCGAACGTTTTCCGCTGCCGCGTGAGATTGAGCTGCAGGTCACCGGGATGGATTTTCTGCCCAATGGCGATCTGGCCGTTTGCACATGGCTTGGTGATGTCTGGATTGTTCAGGGCGCAACCAACGCACCCGCAAAGGCGACCTATCGTCTGTTTGCGCGCGGGTTGTGCGAACCTGGTGGCTTACGGGTGTTGAACGGGGACATTCATGTGGTGCAAAAGCAGGAATTGACGCGTCTCCGGGACAAGGATGGCGATGGCGTGGCGGACTGGTATGAATGTCTGACCCAGGACTGGGGGCACACCGGCAACTACCACGATTTCAGCTTCGGCCCTGCGGTGGATGCGGCTGGAAATTTGTATGTCATGCGCAATGGCAACCGGAGCCACTACGGGGTGCCGCGCATGGGGTGGGTGCTCAAGATCAGCGGCCCGGATCACCGGGTGGAACCCTTTTGCCATGGGTTGCGGTCGCCGAACTGTTTCGGGAGTTACGGTCCGGACGGTGACATTTTCATGGGGGACAATCAGGGCAACTGGATCGGGGCCTGCACGCTTGCGCACATGCAACGTGGCAGGTTTTATGGTTTCCCCTCCACGTATCCCGCCCCCAAGGAAGATTATCTGGGAAGGAAGGACGGCCGGTTCTCTCCTCCTGCGGTCTGGTTTCCCTACAAGATGGCGAAGTCTGTCAGCGGGATGGTGACCGTGCCGGATGATCGGTTCGGGCCGTTCGCAGGGCAGATCGTCATTGGCGACTTTCAAAACGCCGTGGTGATGCGCGTGGCTCTGGAAAAGGTGAATGGTGAATGGCAGGGGGTGGTGTTTCCCTTTGCACGCGGGTTTGAATCCGGCGTGAACCGGCTGGCATTCGGACCGGACGGCAAACTGTATGCGGGCGGTTTGAAGAACCGTGCATGGGCCGCAGTGGCCCCGAAGGAGTGGTCGCTGGAACGTGTTTCATTCACCGGCAACACACCTTTTGAAATCCATGAAGTCCATGCGTTGCCAGATGGATTTGAACTGACATTCACCGGTGCTTTGGATGCCGGTGCTGCGGGCAGCAAGGACAACTATGATCTCCTGCAATACCGTTATGATTACCATGAGAAATACGGCTCGGCGGAATATGATCATGATGGGAAGGAGAACAGCGCCACGAGTTTGACCGTTGTTTCTGTCACCCCCGGAAACGATGGCCGGAGCGTGCGATTGAAGGTGGATGGGATGAAGCCCGGCTTTGTGACCATGATCCGTTGTCTTGATGTGACAGATGCAAAGGGCAGGGGATTGCGACATGACACCTGTTTCTACACTTTGAACCAGGTGCCGGGGCACAGGGGAGGTGCGAGATGATTCACCTGCCGCGCCCATGGTGGAGCAGCCTCCGGCCCGGTGTGGCCGGGTTGGGCATCCTGCTGGCTGGTTGTGGCGGAGGTTCCGTGGGCAACGACGGTTCCCGCTCCGAACAGGTCCGGACAACGCCGGACGAAGCCATCGTCAAAGTGGAGGAGATCACGCGTGAACGGCCGTTTGTGAACAGCCTCGGCATGAAGCTGGTTCCACTCGCAGACACGGGCGACCAGATCTGCATCTGGGAAACGCGCGTGCAGGACTTTGTCGCCTGCCTGAAGGCAACGGGGCAGCCTGTGCCCGTGATTCCCGCCGGGAGGATGTTGCATCCGGCGGCCGGGGTGAGCTGGAACGACGCCATGGCCTTCTGCGCATGGCTCACAGAAAAGGAGCAGAAGGAGGGCCGGATCGGCCCCAGGGATCGCTACCGGCTGCCCAAGGACAAGGAATGGTCCATGGCCGCTGGCGGCACGCGATACATCTGGGGCGACAACTGGCCCAAAACCGAGGAGCGTGTGGCATTGCCGGGATACAAGCCATCGGACGGGGAACACACGGCTCCGGTGGGAAGCTATCCTCCCAATGAAATGGGGTTGCATGACCTCTCCGGCAACGTCTTCGAGTGGTGTTTGGACTGGTATTCCATGGACATGAATCCTCCCGAGCTGCGGCTGGAATTTGAGCGGCTTACCTTCGATGGAAAGGGATCGGCGTTTCGCGTGCTGAGGGGGGCGTCATGGGTCTTTTTCGATTCGCTCAACCTCGTGTCCGGCTACCGCTATTTCAACAAGCCGGAGTCACGCGGAATTCTCTATGGCTTTCGCGTGCTGCTGGACCGGAACGCCCTGGGGCAGGGACAGCCACCACCGGACAAACTGCCGCCATGGATTCCACCCTTTGCCGACGCCCAGTCCATCACCGGACGGGAGGCGTATCGTGCCAATTGCGTCGAGTGCCACCAGTATTACGATCCGGTGCTTTATCCGGCGGAGGACTGGGATCGCTGGCTTGGACGCATGCGGGGCAAGGCAAAGCTCAATGACAAGGACTTCAACGCCGTGAGCCAGTTCACCCATCAACTGCGCCGCTCCGAAGGTGGTGAGTCTGGAGCTGTCGCCTCAAGGTGAACTGCATCGTTCCGGCTCAGAGGAATTTGCCCGGGTTCAGGATGCCTTCCGGATCCAAGGCGCGTTTGACCGCATCGTGAAGCGTCCTCACATCACGGGACGCCGCCATCGGCCACCACGGCTTCTTGGCCAGCCCGATGCCATGCTCGCCTGTGACCACGCCTCCAATGGAGAGAACCCACTTGAACAGCTCATCCAGCGCCGCGTCGCTGCGTGCCTTTGCGCCCGGCTGTTTGAAATCCACCATCACATTGACGTGGATGTTGCCGTCGCCCGCATGCCCGAAGCATGCCACCGGAAGCCCGTGCCGCTTTTGCAGGCGGGCGGCGAATGTGAACAATGCCTCCAGCTCGCCGCGCGGAACGACAATGTCCTCGTTCAGCTTGGTAAGGCCGGTGTCGCGCAGGCTGTAGGAAAATTCGCGTCGCAGTCCCCAGAGCTTTTCGACCGCGTCCCCCCCCAGCGCACGCTTCAGAAAGACAGGCCGCAAGGGGCGCAGCAGTGTTTCAAGGTCCGCCAGTTCGCCGCGCACACTGCGTTCCTGCCCGTCCAGTTCCACCAGCAGCATGGCGTTGCAGCCGTCGAGTTCGTGGCTGCCGGTTCTTTTGCGGGCGGCGGCGAGGGTGAAGGCGTCCGCGATCTCCAGGGCGCAGGGCAGAAGGCCTGACTTGAAAATGGCGGCAATGGCGCGGGTGGCTGCGCGGGTGTTCTGGAAGCCTGCCCCCAGCAATGCGCGGTAAGGCGGATGGGGAAGGAGCTTGAGGGTGGCTTCGGTGACCACCCCGAGCATGCCCTCCGAGCCGACAAACATCCGGTGGAGATCGAATCCGGTCTTGTTCTTGTGACAGCGGCTGCCCAGGTGGACGAGTGAGCCGTCGGCCAGGGCGACCTGCAGGCCCAGGATGTAGTCGCGTGTCACTCCGTATTTCAGGCATCTGGGTCCGCCGGCATTGGTGGCGATGTTGCCGCCAATGGAGCAGTCCGCACGGCTTGCGGGATCAGGCGGGTAATAAAGCCCCTTCTTTGCTGCGGCTTCCTGAAGCGTGGCGGTGAGCACGCCGGGTTCCACCACGGCGACAAAGTCCTTGGGATTGATTTCCTTGATGCGATTCATCCGGGCCATGGACAGGACGATGCCGCCCCTGACCGGGACACAACCACCCACGTAGCCGTGTCCTGCGCCGCGCGGTGTCACCGGGATTTTCCAGCGACTGGCAAAGGCCAGCACGGATGCCGCACTTTCAGCGGTGGATGGAATTGCCACCACCTCCGGAAGATGAGATGCAAACCATTTGTCGCCGGCGTGGGCTTCACAGGTGGCCCTGTCGGCGCGCAGTTCTCCCGGCGGGAGGCGCCGGGCCAGTCTGCCCAACGCAAGCTTCTGGGCCTTGTTCATTCCTTGGAATCAACTTCTGAACCGGACTGAAGCAGTGCCATGGCATCCTCCGCCTCGGGTTCCGGAACCTGCACCAGCACGCCGCCAATGGCCATGGAGTAGCCATCCATGCTGAGGGCGCTCAATTCGTTCGTGACTGTCACATGGAAACCGGCCGCCTCCAGTCTTGAGCGCACAAGCTGGGCGTCCGCCGGGGAGAATGCGCGGTATGCGGTGACGAGATTCATCGGCTCACCAGATTGGGGCGGCTCTCGGTCTTGTGGGTGCCGTTGAGGTCGGCGAACACGATGATCCCGGAACCCGTCTGCCGGACGTTGTTCACGGTCAGTTCCACGTCCCTGCCAATCAAGGGCAGGCCGTCATTGACGACCACCATGGTGCCGTCGGGCAGGAAGGCGACCCCCTGGTTCCGCTCGCGGCCCTCGCGCACGATTTTCAGCCGCATGGATTCACCGGGAAGGATGGCTGGACGAAGGGTGACGGCGACCTCGGCGATGTTGAGATGTTTCACGGACTGGAGTTCGGCGATCCTGCCCAGGTTGTGATCGCAGGTGATCAGCTTGGCGTTCAGGGCACGCGCGAGGATGACCAGCTTCGAGTCCACCTCCTTCTCCTGGGGGATGTCGCCTTCGTGGATTTTGACCTCCATTTTGGGCATGGACTGGATGCGGCTGAGGATGTCGAGCCCGCGGCGGCCGCGGGCCCGCTTGATGGAGTCGTTGGAGTCGGCCACCGCCTGCAGCTCCTTCAGCACGAACTGGGGCACGACCACGACCCCTTCGAGGAAGCCCTTTTCCATAAGTTCGGCCACGCGCCCGTCAATGATGGCGCTGGTGTCCAGAAGCAGGATGCTGTCCGCGTTGGTCTGGGGTGCCAGGCGCACGAAGGGGATGATGAGATAGAAATCCTCCTTGTTGCTGCGCAGCGCGAGAATCATGCCGATGTAACTGAAGGAGAGGAACAGCGCCATGCGGACCAGCCAGCGGACGCTTTCCTGCTCCACCCAGATGAAGAGGCCTGAATTGAGGATCAACCAGGCCACGGCGTTGCCCAGGATCAAACCGAAGGTCATGGCGGAAAAGGCCCGCAATGAAAAGCCCTTGAGCATTTCATCAATGGCGATCAGCAGGCCCCCAAAGCCAAAGCCGATGACGGTGCCAATCGCCCCTGCAGACAGGGGCATGTTGGGGAAGTCAAACAAATCGGGCTGCTGGCTCACCGCGTAGCCGGTGAGCATGCACATGCTCAAAAACAATATC
>CAYQCZ010000233.1:0-7083 GCA_964415955.1 uncultured Verrucomicrobiota bacterium
ATGCGTTGATTTCCATTCATGGCGAAATCAAGGCGATCGAGAACGGTGAATCCGACAAGCTGAACAACCCCTTGAAGAACGCGCCCCACACGGCGGACCAGGTGTGCAGTGACGATTGGAACCGCCCCTATTCACGGCAGCAGGCGGCCTTCCCTGCTCCATGGCTGCATGAATTCAAGTTCTGGCCTCACGTCAGCCGGATCGACAACGTCCACGGCGACCGCAATCCCATCTGCACCTGCGTGGGGATGGAGTCGTTCGTCGAGAAAGCGTGATGATGCCGTATTGCTCGGGTTGAGGGACTGGTAAAGCGCCGAAGACAGACCTGTTCACCATTGCATGGCGGCAATCAACTCCCTCGCCAGCGTCGGGATGATCCCCCGCTCGTGCGCATGGTTGACCGTGAACACCACGAGAACAAACTTCGCACCCGTTGGCAGTTCGACATAGACGGCATCGTGCCGCGTCTGGCTGGTCCAGCCTGCCTTGGACCACAGTCCTGCGCCTGAAGGCAGGGCCGATCCGGTGAATTGCGCCTGTTCATCTTTCGGACTTGCCGGGTCACGTTTCAGCAGTTGCATCATCTGCTGGCTGCGATCCCTGCTGACACAGGTGCCGCGCGCAATTTCGGCGAGGAGCCGGGCGGTTGCGTCGGTCGTGAGCATGTTGCGTTTGGGTTCAAACTTCTGGATGGCCTGCGTCTCCCGTCCGTAAGGGCCTTCACACCAGGGCTTCTTGTTCGCATTGATGCGGGTGTAGCCCAGTGCTGCGAAATGGCGGTTCACGGCGTTGCGCTTGTCGAACCACTCCGCCAGTTGCGCATCTGCGAGTTCCGGTCCGCTTGTCGTTCCGGTCAGCAGGTCGATGACGTAGTGCGTGGCTTCGTTGTAGCTGTGGACAATCATGTCGCTCATCGCCCGGCGCAATTCCGGCGTGTCGGCCAGACGCCCGTCCTCCATCCACTGGTGAGCAGCGGCCAGATAGAACAGCTTGACCACGCTGGCCGGGTAGATGGGCTCATCACCGCGGATGCTGGCCTGTGCCGGCTTTGATGAATCACGCAGATCGATCACCGTCGCCGCCAGTTCATCCCTGCCGAGAGGCGCCTTCTCAAAGGCCTTCAGCGTCGCGGACACGGCCTTGTCCAGCCCCGCCTGAAGGACGGGGGAATGGGATGTTATCCAGGGTGGAGGCGCTGCGACGGCGGTCACGGTTCCAAGCATAGACATGGCGGCGATGACGATGAAACAGCGGAATCGGGTGTTTGTGTGCTGCTGAGCCTTGTTCATGGAGAGACAATCGAGGTTGGGGGCGTTCGTTGCAGGAAGCGCATGACATTGTCGCCATGTTTCATCAGCTTGATCTCGGTCCATGGAGATTCTGGAAGGCTCAACGTGTCCCGTCGCGCATGACCAAGAATGAACAACCCATCCGGAGCGATCAGGCCGGGAAGCTGTTCGTCATCGAGCAGTTTCTGGGCAAACGATTGCGAGCGTTTGCCCGAGTTTTTGTCGCCGTAAGGAGGGTCTGCAAAGATGATGTCGAACGTGACGCCGGCTTGTGCCAGTTGATGGATGGCGGTGAAGGCATCCTGCACGCGGAGTTGCAGCGACTGCGGTTCGAGGCGTGCAAAGCGTGCGTTGCCCTTGATGAACTCCGCGTGCTTGCGCGACAGCTCCACGCACAGCGCGGATTGCGCGCCGCGGCTCAGGGATTCGAGACTGAGTGCACCTGTTCCTGCGAAGAGTTCGAGAATGGCGGCTCCCTCGATGCGACCGCCCAGGCTGTTGAAGACCGCCTGTCGGACAAGGTCGGGTGTGGGCCTCACCCCCATGCCCTTGGGAGCCTTGAGCATGGTGCCTCCGGCTGTTCCACCGATGATTCGCATGCCGGAAGTCTCCGCGTGCGGGGCTGCTGGTCAATCATCAAACAGAGACAACGATGGCTCCTGCCATGGATCAATCCCGGGAAATCTGTATCGGCTTGACCAACTGGCCGTCCTGGATGCGTTCGCCGGGATAAAGGATGACCTCCTCACCCGCATCCAGTCCGCCCAGCACCTGTGTTTCTGTCGAACCGGCCCTGCCGACATCCACCTTGCGAAGCGCGGCCCTGCCATCCTTTAGAACGAAGACGCTCCATTGCCGCCCGCTCCGGAACAGGGCGCCGGAAGGAACCTTCAGCACGTCCTCAGACTCCCAGACAATGATGCGCGCCTCCACGCGGAAGGCGTCACCCAGTCCTGGACGTTCCGAAGCAGGCGTCATCAGATCCGCCACGACGTTTACCCGCTGTTCCTCGACGCCCAGAGCGGAAATCTTGGTGAATGCGGACGGCTCGACCAGCCGCACCAGGGCCTGCAAAGGGTCCGCGCCGCCCCATTGATCGAGTTCCACCCGTGTGCCCGGCGGGATGGCCGCGCCATCCCTGGAGAGGGTTTCGATCACAACCTCCAAATCCGCCGGGTCGCCAATTTCCACGAGGGGAGTTCCCGCCAGCACCGCGCGTGAACTCTCTTCAAAGATGCGCAGCACCTTCCCGGAAATTGGCGTGATCACGGAAACCGGCGCCACCGATTCATCGGTGGCGCTGGATGAGGGATTGTTGAACACGGCAAGCTCGAGTTCCGCCGCCTTCAGGTTGGCTTCTGCCGTGGCGGCGTCCTTGGAGGCCGTGGCTTCCCGAAGCTGGGCGGCTTCCAGTTCCTGCGGGGAGGCGATTTGTTGTGCATGCAGCTTCGCAATGCGCTTGAGCTCGGCGCTGGCGAACTGCTGTTCGATGCGCGCTTTTTCAAGGCTCGAAGCCGAGGCGTCGCGACGCGCCTGCGCCTGTGCACGGTTGCGTGCATCCAGCAGCGGCGGATGGACGGGGTCAATGACCGCCACCACGGTGTCTCCTGCCTTCATTTCGGCCCCGGCCCTGAAGGGTATCCGCCGCAGATTGCCGGCCACCGGAGCGGAGACGATGTAGCGCTGGCGGATGCGCGTGCGGCCCTCCTCGTTGATCGTGGAGCGCAGCGGGCCGCGCCCGGCCAATGCCACCTCCACGGGCGTGGGCCTTGGCAGGAAACCGATGGTGATGAGGGTTGCAAGAGCTGCCAAACCCAGCCATGGCATGATGCGAAACCCCCGCCGTCCGTTGCGGCGGCGCGGTGTCGGTGCGGTTGGAGATGGTGTCATGGGCGATACGACGGGATGATTACTCCGGTGCGCGGAGTGCGCTGACAAGATCAAGTTGCCGGAGGCGGCGCAAGACCACGAGTGCTGACAGGGCGGATGCGATGGTCACCACCAGTGTTGCAAAGGCGTAGTTGCGGGGGGTGAAAATGAGGGGCAGCCGCACCGTCTCGGTGTTGACCGCCTGCACAATGCCCGTGGCGAACCCGGTGCCCAGGAGCAGGCCGATGGGCACGGCGATCAATGCGAGGATGGCAAGCTCGGTGATCAGCACGGCCCCGACTTCGTGCTCCGAAAATCCAATCACCCGCAATGTGGCGAGTTCCCGCGAACGTTCAGCCAGCGAAATGCGCGCGTTGTTGTAAACCACGCCGAACGCCACCACCGTGGCAAAGGCAAGGTAGATGGTCTGGATGAGGTTGATGCTGGCAGCCGTGGTCTTGCGGAAGTTTTCCCTGAGCGATTCCTTGATGCCGACCCAGCTCACACGAGGGATGTCCTTCAAGGCACGCAGGAAATCAGCGCGCCTCGCGCCGTCAATGGTGAAACTGGCGCCCGTGATCACATCGCCTTCTCCCAGAAAACGGTTCAGGGCCTTGATCTCCATGTAGGCGGCGATGCCTGTCAGGTCATCCGAGAGGCCAACCAGCGGCAGGGGCAGCCGCCGTCTTCGCCCTTCCAGCACTTCGACATCGATCATGTCCCCCGGCCTCGCCCCCAGCACCTCCGCCAGCTTGGTTGAAATGACCAGTCCATGGGATGAAACAGGCACCTCGTGGAAGGCCGCGTTGATCACCCGGCTGTGCCGCGTGTCCGACGGCAGCCCCTGGATGGCAAGCTGGCGGCTGTTGCGACCGAATCGCAGCCGCACCGCCGTGCCACGGAAGGGTTCCACTGCGCGCACGCCGGGCAGTTGCGCGAGAACGTCGATGACTTTCACGCCGGAGGGCTCCACCAATCCCAAGTTCATGTCCTGCCGCTGGACCACATCCCACTGGAATCCCAGCAGATGACTCACGCTGTCACGGAAGCAATTCGGCACGATCAGAATGCCGGTGGCCAGCGCAAGGCCGGCGACCGTGAAGAAAGCCTGTGCGGGGCGGCGCTCCAGGTTGCGGATGGCGATGCGGAAGGAGTGGGAAAAGAAATGGGCGATGCCGGTGCGCTCCACCAGTGCGGGCCGGAAACTGGCGGGCGGTTCAGGACGCATTGCCTCGGCAGGTGGCAGTTTTGCCGCCCGCCGGACGGCACCAAGCACGCCAAGCGTGGCGGCGCCGACGGCCACCAGGGAGGCGATGCCCACGGCGGAACGGTCATAACGAAACTGCAAGTCAGGAAAACGGAAAAACAGGTGATACATGTCCACCAGTTTGAACCCCAGCAGATAACCGCCGACCGCTCCGACGATGGTTCCAATCCCCACCATGACGAAGGCAAATTTCAGGTAGTGCAGCACGATGTCGCGGTTGGAAAATCCGAAAGCCTTGAGTATGGCGATTTGTTCACGCTGCAGATTGAGCAGCCGCGAGAGCACGGAATTGGTCATGAATGCCGCCACGCTGAGAAACACCACCGGGAATCCAATGGAGAGTGTCTGGAGCACGCGGATTTCATCCGACACCCGGATGTGGGACGGATGATCAGAACGCCCATACGCGCCACGGCCGCCATAGGGCTCCAGCAGACGGTCCATCGAGGCAATCACGGACCTGGACTGCGCCTCCGGTGCCAGTGCCACGCAGACATGATTGAATGCGCCGTAGAGTTGAAACGCCGTGGCCACTTCCTTGTAGGGCATCCAGAAAATCCCGTAGGTCCGGTTGTCCGGCAGCGCCGCGCCGGGACGGGACTCGAAGATGAACTCGGGGGAGAGCACAATCCCGGCGATGCGAAAGACTTCGCGCCGTCCGTTGAGCAGCATCACCAGGGTGTCTTCCGGGTGGAGATCGTTCGCCTCTGCAAACGCCTCGCCCACCAGCAGTTCACCACGGCTGCCGGGCGGCAGCCAGCGTCCCCGTCTCAGAAACAGGCGGTTGAGTTCGGACGTGCCGCTGTCGGGCAGCGACCGCACCATGCCGCTGGCAGGTTCATCCAGTGCGTCCAGATCCAGCGTCACCTGCACCGCAATGCCGGTTTGCACGGCGGCCACGCCTGGGATCTCCTTCAGCCGGTCCTGCAGCGAATTTGGCGCACGCTTGAGGTGGGCGAACAGATCCGCAAAACGGTGCGCCTCGTAGTATTCCTGGCGCGTGCTCTCGAGCGAATGAATCAGGCTGCGCGCCATGATCAACATGGCCAGTCCGCACGCCATCACCAGCGCCACAGCGATGGTCTGCCCCTTCATGCGGGAGAGATCGCGGAGCAGTTTGAGATCGAGGTGGGGCAGCATGCCGGTGGTCAGGAACTGGGTTGGTTCACCACCTGAGGCTGCTGGCGGGCGCGCGTGTGACGTTGCGCTGCTCGTGGTGCACCCGACCGTCAAGAAAGTGGATCACGCGGTCCGCCATGTCCGCCATGACGGCGTTGTGGGTGATCACCACGGTGAGCGTGCCAAGATCCCGGTTGACCTGCTGGATGGCTTCCAGAACGACGATGCCCGTTTTCACATCCAGCGCTCCGGTGGGTTCGTCGCACAGCAGAACTTCGGGGCGTTTGGCAATGGCTCGTGCGATCGCCACCCGCTGCTGCTCGCCGCCCGAGAGCTGCGCGGGGAAATGATCCTTGCGCTGTGCCAGATTCACCAGGCGCAAGGCTTCCTCCGGTGGCATCGGGTCACGCGCGATCTCCGTGATCAAGGCGACATTTTCATGGGCGGTCAGGCTGGGAATGAGGTTGTAGAACTGAAAAATGAAGCCCACCGAATCTCGGCGGTAACGGGTCAGGGACTGTTCATCGGCCTCGGCGAGGTTCGTCCCGCGGTATTCCAGGGTGCCGCTGGTGGGGACATCCAGTCCTCCCAGATTGTTCAGCAAGGTGGTTTTGCCGCTGCCCGATGGTCCCAGAAGGACGACAAGCTCCCCGGCGTGCAGGTCAAGATCCACGCCTGACAGCGCCCGGACCTCCGCCGTCCCGGTGCCATAGACCTTGGTGAGTCCCCGCACGCGGACAACGGCTTCCTCGGCTGTTGATGATGTCGTTGCCGCAACCATGAATGCTCCGAAAGACCATTACCTAACACCGGCTTGGGCGATTGGAAACCCTTTCGCATGCAGCCGAATGCGCACCTTCTTGACACAAGTGCGCATCGGTCACAGTCTCCAAGACCACGGGGAGCCTCTTGTAACGAGGCTGAGAGGTCCGCTGAAGCGGACGACCCGCGAACCTGATCCGGGTCATGCCGGCGTAGGAATGTGAATCTTCTTCCGCCTTTCCCGGACCAGCGATGGCCATCAACCATCAACCCGGAACCATCAACGAATTTATGATCGCAACCAAAGAATCCTTCGAGCCCCACAGCAGCGAACAACTGCCCGCCTCCAAAAAAGTTTTCGTCGCCGGCACAATCCACCCCGACATCCGCGTGCCGATGCGCGAGATTGAGGTCTCGCCCACCAAGTCCTACACCGGCGCGGTCACGCCAAACGATCCTGTGCGCGTCTATGATTGCTCCGGGCCGTGGGGCGATCCCGGGTTCACCGGCACGGTGGAGCAGGGTTTGCCTGCGCTCCGCCGCGAATGGATCTTGAAGCGCGGCGATGTCGAGGAGATTGACGGTCGCGAAGTGAAGCCGATGGACAACGGCTATCTCTCCGGCAAGCACGCCGAGTTCGCCAGCAAGGCGGAGAAGAATCGCCTCATTGAATTTCCCGGGCTGACTTCGCAACGCCGTCGCCCGCTTCGCGCCAAGGCGGGCAAAGTGGTCACGCAACTCGCCTACGCCCGCGCCGGCATCATCACGCCGGAGATG
>CAYQCZ010000234.1:0-7006 GCA_964415955.1 uncultured Verrucomicrobiota bacterium
TCTGCCTGACGAGGCTTGGACGTCGGCCTGTAACGCGCATGGAATTCCGCAGGCTTTTCTCCCGCCCGATCGCTCTTGTATTCGATCCAGCCGTTCTTTTCTGACACCTGCATGTCGGCATGAAAGTAAGGCAGATCAAACCATGCCCGTCCCGCCCAGGCCGCCAGCCTGTTGCCCGCGTCCAGGCTCAGAAACCACACGCCCGGTTTGCCGCCGGTCTCCACATAGGTGCGGACGTTCAACTCGGGAAATGCACACGTGCCCGGCACCGGTGGAAAAGGCCGTCTCGCCACACCTGCCATGCGGAAAGGGACGACGCCGATCCAGGCCATGTCGTTCCAAGTCTGCAAGGTCAGTCCTTTCGGAAGCATCGCCTGCAAAAGCGACGCCTCCACCGGCCAGTGAAGGAAGGCCAGGTCCAGCCATTGCTGGCGCCACGTCAAGTGCCTGCCCGGCAGGGGCCACGGGCGGTGCGAGGTGACCGACAGGCAATCCTTCATGCCGCAAGATGCGCTATTTCTTCAGACATTCATCCAGGAAGCGCACCAGTTCGAGGGTGGCCGGGTCACCGTCCAATCCAAGCTCCGCATTGATCCTGTTGTGATTGGTCTCCTTCGCGCCGAACACACGAACCGGGATGCCGGCATCCTTCAACACCGCTCCGAGCCTCCTGGCCTGGGCACTGACATCCGGATGATCCGCCACGTGCAGAATCAGGAAGGGCGGGATGTTCTTGCCGGGTGCAACATGTGTCACCGCAGAGTAATCCCGGTGCTTTTGCGGATCGTTGCCGAACTTCAGCCGGTGGCCGTAGGTTGGCATGGGCATTCCATGGACACGCAGGCGTGTTTCAGCCGTTTCGATGATGGCGGGCACGTCATAGGTGTCCCCGTCCACGGGCACGCAACCTTTGACCGCTCCAAGGCCGACCCCCTCCGCCTTGAGATAACGCTCATCAATCGAAACCAAGGCTGCCAGCTGCGCGCCCGCAGAATGGCCCATCACAAAGAGCCGCTCCGGGTCGCCGCCGTGCCTGCGGATGTTTCGGTGCACCCAACCGATGGATTTGGCGACATCGCGTATGATGGTGCCCATGTCCACATGGGGCAGAAGACGGTAGTTGGTGGAAACAAACACAAAGCCGCGGCCTGTGAAGAACTGCGGCTTGAGCTGCACGCTGGACTTGTCGCCCGTCTGCCAGCCTCCGCCGTGGATCCAAAAAACCACCGGCAGCCCCTGCGCGCCCGCCGGTGCATAAATGTCCAGCACCTGCCGCTCCAGCGGGGCGTCCGCATACGGCACATTTGTGACCAGGGTCTGGCCTTGCACCGCGAAGCAGAGGACCGGAGCCATGACGCAGGCGACGATGGATGATTTCATGGGATGGTGCGCGGACAGTAGCCGCTGCCGCAGGCGAAGTCACGCCCGTTCATGGGCATCCAAACCCCTCTTGCGATGATTGCGCGCCGCGTGGATTCCGGGCATCGTGTGCCCCACCATTCCCTCATGAACATCCACCATCTCGAACTGTTCCACTACGTGGCCAGGCACGGCGGCATCAGCGAGGCCGCGCGCAACATGCCCTACGGCATCCAGCAGCCCGCCATCAGCGGCCAGCTCATCCAGCTCGAGGAACACCTGGGGGTGACGCTTTTCCAGCGGCGTCCCTTCGCACTCACGCCAGCGGGTGAAAAGCTCCGCGGTTTCATCGCGCCCTTTTTTGCGGGGCTGGAACAGGTCGAAACTGAAATCAAAGGGGATACCGCCCAGTTGCGCATTGGGGCCTCCGAGATTGTCCTGCGTGATCATCTGCCTGCACTCATACAAAACGTGCGGCGAAAACATCCGCGCCTGAAGATCACCCTGCGCGAGGGTTACCAGCCGGAATTGGAAACTTTGCTGGAACGGCAGGAGATTGATTTCGCCATCACCCTGGTCGAGGGCAAAAGCCTTCCAGGCATCCATGCGCAGCATCTGCTGGATCTGCCGCTTGTGCTGCTGGTGGAAAAATCCTCCAAGGTCAAATCAGCGACGGATTTGTGGCAGCGCGACCGGATCAGCGAACCATTGATCTGCCTGCCCGCAGCGGAGGCTGTCTGCAAGCGCTTCCAGGAAGGTCTCGCACGGCTGAAAGTGGACTGGTTCCCCAGCGTGGAGGTCAGCTCGGTGGAACTGGTAGTGACCTATGTGGCCCACGGGTTCGGCGTCGGACTCTCGCTTGACATCCCGGGAACAAAGCTGCCCGCCGGCATCAGGGCGCTGCCGCTTGAGGGATTTGCGCCGGTGTCCATGGGCGTGATGTGGCGCGGCAGGCTGTCCCAGGTGGCAAGGGCCTTTGTGGAGGAAGCTGAGAAGCGGGCGAAGGGGCTTGTCGCGAAGCAGCCGCGTCACTTCAGCGATTGAACTGACGGTGCCTTGGGAAAGAGCGGCGACACCATCAATCCCCACTTCGCAAGACGGAACGAAAGTGCCACCCACAGGCAACCGAGGCCGTATTCGCAGCTCCGGACGAAGTTGATGGACGATGCCTCCTCGAAGTATTTCGTGGGGCAGCTCACCTCGCCGATGGTGTAGCCAAACCAGAGCACCTGGGCGAGCATCTGGTTGTCGAAAATGAAGTCATCACTGTTGGCATCCAGCGGGAGGCGCTCCAGAATCTCCTTGGAGAAGGCCCGGTAGCCGGTGTGGAACTCGGACACCTTAGAGCCGAACAAAAGGTTCCCGGCCAGGGTGAGGAAACGATTCGGGATGTAACGCCACAACGGCATGCCGCCCTTGAGGGCGTATCCGCCCAGCACACGGCTGCCCAGCACGCAGGGATGAAGGTCATTGGCAATCATGGACACCATCGCGGGCAGCAGCTTGGGTGTGTATTGGTAGTCCGGATGGATCATCACCACGATGTCCGCGCCGGCTTCGAGTGCCAGCCGGTAGCATGTCTTCTGGTTGCCACCGTAGCCGCGGTTCGAGTCATGGCGATACGCCGTGGTGCTGGGCAGCGTGCGGGCGATCGCCATGGTTTCATCGCGGCTCGCATCATCCACCACAATCACATGGTCCACCACGCCCTGTTCCATCACCTCGTCGTAGGTGCGACGCAGCGTCCTGGCGGCGTTGTAGGCGGGCATGACCACCACCACTTTCTTGCCTTTATACATGATCGGAACGGGGACCGGTTTATCGGCATGCGGCCCTGTGTGTCGAGCCGTCATTCGGATGCCGTGCAAAAGAAAACCCCGCCAGTGTGACCGGCGGGGCTGATGAAAGAGCGGGGCAGTTACTTGGCGCCCTGGTCGATCCAGGCGCGGACCAGGCCGATCTGTTCCTTGGTCAGTGCAGGATATTTGTCGCGCTTGTCGGTCGGGGGCATCTCCATGTCCGCCACGAGGTCGGCGATGTAATGCACCACGGTGCTTTTGGCGCTGTTGCCGGGGATCACCGCGGCGTCACCGCTGCTGCCGCCCTTGATGATGGCGGCGACGCTTTCCATGCTGTATTTGCCCTTGGGTTTGTCGCCGCTGTGGCATTTGACACAGGATTTCTCAAAGAGCGGCTTGATGTCCTTGTTGTAATCCACCTTGCTTTTGGCGGCAGGCGGCAGCTTCGAGGCGTCGCCAAGATCGGCCATGGAGGTGAAAGTGACCGTGCCAAGAATGACAGCACCGAGCAGGAGCGGGTTTTGATACTTCATAAGAGTCATGAGTAAGGTTGCTTGCTTGTATGACAAGACGTGCCCAAGGTCAAAAAGATTCACATGGCACCGGCCATTCCTCCGGCCCCCATGCTTGACCCTCGTGCCCAACAGCCGATAATCACAGCGATTCCCAACACCATGAGGGCCTTCTCCGACAAAACGCTTGGACTCAGCAGATCACTGGAGATGGCGCGTCTTGAAAACGGCACACTGCTCATCAAGCAGCTCCGGCAGGGGGAATACATGGCATTCACCCCCGCCCAGTGGGCGGTGATCGGAAGCTTCGACGGGAAGCACACCGTCGGCCGCGTGTTGCAGGCGCTGCTCCATCAGGGCGGATTCATCGGCATCCGCCCCTTCTACGATCTGGTGCTCAGTGCCTGGACCAAGGGCATTTTGGAGGAGAGCGGGACTTCTGCCGAACAGGCCGGCGGCATCCTCATCCGATCGGGACTGCGACCACGCGTTCTTGGCAGTCTGCTGCTTTCCATGGCAGCCGTGGCCATGGGGGGGCTTGCCTTTCTACAGACTGACATTGCGTTCCAATACCGCCCGCTGGACTGGCTGCAACTGGCGTGCTTTGTATCGCTTGGCATCAGCCTCTCCTATGCGCTGGCCGGGGCTGAGTTGTCCAGTCTGGGACGCAACCCCGGCGCGATGAAGATCCGATGGGACCGTGGTCTTCCGTTCATGCATGTGAACACCCGCGATGCCTTCATGGGCGGGCGGTTGTGTGAGGTGGCGGTGGCCATGCGGGGATTGGCCGCGCCCTTCCTCCTCGCTGTCGTGGCCGTGCTTGTGGAATCCAACAATGGGCTGCTGGGCAGCGGTTTTGCCATGCTCGTCGTCGGCTGCCCGTTTGGCGCCACCTTCGCCCACAATCTGCTGCATGCGCTGTTCCGCAACAATTATGAACTGCCGCGCTGCGCGGAGAAATTCCTGCGGACGAAGCTGGTCACTCAAATTCTGAGCTGGAAGCAGAATCTCTCGGAGGAGCGCTACCTGATGACCTATTCAGCCTATGCCATCACGTGGATTGGTGTTGCATTCCACTACGCCAGCGAGGTGTTTGGCATGCTCCTGCGCAGAAGCAGGACTGGCGAAAACGAGTTGTTCAGCCAGGTGATTCTTTCACTGAACATCGCCGTGGTGGCTCTGGCCATGGCGGGCATCATCACATTTGCGCTGTATGTCGCCTTCCGTGCCGCACACCGCCATCTTGCCCCGCGCCTGATGTCGGCTGAGAAGAGCACGGAAAGGCATGCCGTCGATGGCCGCCGCCCATCCGATGAAGTCCTGGAATCCTTCCTGAAAACAAACCTCCTTTTCTCGCAACTGCCTCCGGCCATGCTCAAGGACGTCCTCCCCGCCCTCAAATTCATCAGCGTCGAGGCGGGCAGGACCATCATCCGCGAGCGGGACATCGGCGACCGCATGTTCATCGTCTTCGCAGGAAGAGTGGAGGTCTTTCAGGAACTGGAAAGCGGCCATGAACGCCGGGTGGCCACGCTCGGTCCGGGGGATGCCTTCGGCGAAATCGCGCTGCTGGACGATCTTCCCCGCACAGGAACGGTTCGGAGCGTGGAACAATCGGACCTGCTCGCGCTGGGGAAGGAGGATTTCCAGCGGCTGCTGGTCTCGGAACTGGGAGCCGAGCAGATCCGCGAGACGATCCAGGTCTGCGCTTTTCTGAGACGCAACCCCCTGTTTGCAGACTGGCATCCGCAGGCCCTGATCGCCGTGGCCAACCGGTTCACCCTCCAGCAGTGCGCGAAGGGCGCCAGACTCCTCGCGCAGGGCGGGGAGAACGATGCATTCTACCTGATCCATGACGGGGAATTTGAAGTCGTCCGGAACGGCAAGCGCATTGCGACCCTGCAAAGCGGTGATTTCGCCGGTGAAATCAGCCTGCTCAAGAACACGACGGCCACCGCGGATGTGATTGCACTGAGGGACAGCCGCTGTTTGCAGATCGGCAGGGAGGATTTCATCCGTTTCATCAGCCACGATTTTCTCACCGGCATGGCCATTGAGCAGACACTGCAGGCGCGTCTGATGGAGGCCGTTTCATGAGCCTTTTCAAACTCCTCCCGATCGCGGCACTGGGTGCTGCCGGCTTCGTCGGCACGCAGGCCATGCGCAAGAGCGCGGAGGTGATTGACTCCCTGAGCACGGCGGCCACGCTCAACGTCGAAATGAGCGGCATTGCCGATGCCGTGGCGATGGATTACACGGAAAGCCAGCGCCTGCCACTGGACAATTTCCCCGAGTTTCTCCGCCAGAACATGCGGGAGGCCAAGGGCGGCAACAAACGCGACAAGTCAAAAGACCCCTGGGGCACCGCTTACAGGCTGGTCGCTGTTCGTGACGGCTTTGAGGTTCAAAGCGCCGGACCTGACACGCAGTGGGGCACCAAGGACGACTTGAAAAGGCACTACGACCTCACCGGCATCGACACGCTGCCCGCGCAGCACGGGGTGAGCACCGCGGCGCGGCCATCCCACACGCCAGGCATTCAACATCAGGCTGCCGGGACCATGTATCCACAAACGCCGCCCGCGTCCAGACCCTCCGCCGAAGATACCGACCGTAAAGTGCTTGAGTTCCAGATGAAACGGGCTGCACAAGGATCACCCATGTCACAATACGATCTCAGCCTCAGATTCCTTGAGGGAAAGGGCGTCGAAAAGGACCTGGACGCCGCCCGCATGTGGATGCGCAAGGCCGCCGACGGAGGCAACGCCCGGGCCAGCTCCCATCTGCAAACACTCGGCTGGCAGGCAGAGGGCCAGTAAGCTTTTTCAAATTCATTTCTCCCGCGTGATTTCAACACCAGTCACAAGCCTTCGGGACATCCCCGCCTCGCTGGCGGCCATCCACGATCCTCAGGAACGTCTGGCGCGCATCGTGGAGATGGGACGCGCGGCAGATCCGCTTCCGGAGGCATGCAAGACCGATGATCATCTGGTGCCCGGCTGCCTCAGCCGCTTGTGGCTGCTCTGCGAATACAGGGACGGAAAATGCTGGTTCCGCTGCGACTCGGATTCCGCCGTGGTCAAGGGCATCGCCAGTTTGATCTGCCAGTTTTACAGCGGCCGTTCACCGCAGGAGGTGCTGGCCCATGAACCGGATTTTCTGGCGCAGATGGGCATCCGCCAGCACCTGAGCGCCAACCGGCGCAATGGCCTGGCCAGGGTGCGGGGCATGATCGCGGTTTATGCCGGAGCATTGTGCGGGGATGCTGCCCGGACGTCTTGAGAGCCTGTCTGAAAATGACAAGGGGCGTTGTTTTCGAGGAAAGGTGCGGATGGC
>CAYQCZ010000235.1:0-6987 GCA_964415955.1 uncultured Verrucomicrobiota bacterium
TAAATCTCGCGCTCCTGCAACTCGCATCCACGCCACACAGGCGTCAGGGACGGAACGCTGGTCTGGTCGCTGCGGTTGCCCGTGCGCAGCCGGAGAATGACCGGACCATGCCCCAGTTTCATCGAGTAAAGGTGATAAACCGCCTCAAGATAGCCGGGGAAGTGCGTTTCCTTCGTTTCCTCGACCTCCTTTTCAACGCCATCCACGAGCTTCTTCACCTTGACCTTGGTTTTCTCCGTGCGCTCCGGCCAGTCCACTCCGGTCACATTGGAGCAGTAATCCATGCGCAGGTCCGAATCATCACGAAGGAAAGTGGCCACTGCGACGGCATGGGTGTGATCGATCAACAGCGAGTGCTGGGCGCAGGGACTGTCATTGGTGATGATCTCCACCCTGGTGCCTGCGACTGCCGCTTCGATGCTGGCTTTGAGTTGTTCCAAAGTCTCCATTTAATTCGTTTCAATAAGCCCTGAACGCTTCCGGCAGTGTTCAATTGCTTTTATCGCTGCTTCACGCGCAACCGGATTCATTTTGTCAGGGTCTGATCCCCACAATTCCAATCCATTCAAATTCTCCGGATCTGTAAGTCGATTCCAAGCGGCGCTAACTTGTGTGTCGACCGATTCCCATGGGTTAATGTTTATCTCCCGATCGAACACGTCTTGCCTATAACGAGCACGAGACAATTCCACCCAGAGCTCGAAAATCTGGTTCCGTTTTTGCCCCTCGTTCATGCCTAAATCACCTTACCACCACCGCCGGTTCCCACACCTTGGGATTCTTGGACGGCACCAGATCGTGCTCACCAAAGGCCGGCACCGGGAATTCACTGGGCGCATCGGGGTCGAGATGTCGTGGACGGCCATTGCCGGTCAGTTTCTGGGCGTCGATTTTCCGCTGCAATGTCATGAAGGCGTGCAGCAGGGCTTCCGGGCGCGGCGGACAGCCGGGGATGTGCACGTCCACAGGGATGAACCGGTCCACGCCCTTGAGCACGTTGTAGCCCTGCTTGAACGGTCCGCCGCTGATGGCGCAGGCACCCATGGCAATCACATACTTGGGCTCGGGCATCTGGTTGTAGAGACGCACCACCTGCGGAGCCATCTTCTTGGTGACCGTCCCGGCCACGATCATGAGGTCCGCCTGGCGTGGCGAAGGACGAAACACTTCGGCGCCAAACCGTGCGAGATCGTAGCGGGCCATCGACGCGGCGATCATCTCGATGGCGCAGCAGGCCAGGCCGAATTGAAGCGGCCAGACCGAATTGCGCCTGCCCCAGTTGTAAAGCTCCTCAAGCTTCAGGGTGAACACACCCTGTTTGCTCAGTTCGCTGCGAAGGCCTTCGTCCATGTTGTTTCGGTGTTTTCAGGAACTGGTCATTCCGGGCGATTTTCCCAGTTCACCGGAGCGTTCACCCTGTCAAGGACTCGCATAGCTTGTCCCTTCCTTGGTGTCTTCGTGTCTTTGTGGTTCATCGGTTGAGCCTCAATGCCATTCCAGCACGCCTTTTTTCCATGCCCAGATGAGGCCCTCGACGAGCAGCAGCAGGAAGATGAACATGGCCACCACCGCACCCACGGGCAGTTCGGTGAACGCCACGGCAAAGGGCAGCAGAAAGATGGCCTCCACATCGAAGATCAGAAAGACGATCCCGTAGAGATAGTAGTCGGACCTGAACTGCACCCAGGCATCGCCCTTGGATTCCAGGCCGCACTCGTAGGTGGCGTTCTTGGTGTCACCCGGTTTGCGCGGTGAAAAGGTCTTCGACCACAGCCACGCCAGGCCCAGCGGCACGAGCGCGAAGGCCAGCGCCGCAAAAAAGAACACGGCCAGGTAGGTGTAGGGATGATACGGGGCTTCCATGGCTGTCAGTTGTTCTCCGGCGCATGCCGGCGCAGCCCCACCGAGTGGGCGATGTCATCAAACTCCTCGCAGCTGACCTCGTGCAGTTGCTTGCCACGTGCCCGGAGCTTTTCATTGATCTTGATGGCCTTCTCGGTCATCTGCTCGTGCGTGTCCTTGCTGCCACCGACGAGGGCGAAATTGTCCCCGGTGGTCACACGCTTGTGGCCGTCGGAGTCCAGACCCACGCCGAGCATCAGGGCCTTTTGCTTCGATTTGCCGGACGGTTTCGCCATGGGCTGACTAAAGGCACAAATGAACCGCAGGTCAAGCCGTGGGCAATCCATCATTGCCAAGTGCCGGTGATCTTGTTGAATTCCGGCCAGATGAATCTCGCCAAGAGCCCGCCGGTCTGGAACCGCTGGTTCCTTTTCTCAATCGCATGGCTGGCGTCGATTTGCCCGACGTTTCTCGACGCTGCTGACCTTCTCCCACCCGGGCATCGGCCGGAGCCGGCCGGCGTTCATGCGTTGGTGGGCGCCAGGGTGGTGACTGCCCCGGGCAAGTCCATCGGGAACGGTGTGATCATCATTCGTGATGGATTGATCGAGGCCGTTGGCAAGGATTTGAAGCCCCCTGCGGATGCCCGTGTCTGGGATTTGAAAGGAGCCACCGTTTATGCCGGGTTCATCGATGCCCATCTCACACTGGGTGCGGCGCCCGCCCAGGAAAAGCCGTCCGAGGACACGCCGCATCGTGACACGTTTCGTGACACGTTGACCGGAGGCGGCATCAACTTCTTCGGAGTGCGTGGCGATGAACGTGATCCGGGCAATCCCGGACCAGGCGAACGTCTGGCTTCCATCACGCCCGAGCGCCGCATCGTCGATGGCTACACCGGTCCGGCAGCCGTTGCGAAAGGCATGCGGGAACTCGGGTTCACCGCGGCCAATGTCGCTCCAGAAAAGGGCATCCTGCGAGGCACCAGCGCCTTCGTGCTGCTGGGCGACCGCAATCCCAACGAATCCATCCTCAAGGCGGACACCTTCCAGCATGTCTCCTTTGAACAGCAGGGCGGTGAGGATGGTGTGTATCCCGGGTCGCTGATGGGCGTCATCGCGGCGGTGCGGCAGGCATGTTTCGACGCGCTGCATTACGCGGCGGACTGGAGGGATTACGAGGCAGGTCCAACGAAGCGCAAACGGCCCGATTTCAATCCCGCCTCTGCAGCCTTGTCCGGGGCCATCGGCAGCGGGATGACCTTTGAGTTCGAACCGCGCAGTGCTCTGATGGTGGATCGTGCGGCACGCATGGCTCGTGAAGCAGGTTTGTCTTTTGTGGTGCTGTCCTCCGGCCAGGAGTGGCGTCGGCCCGATCTGGCTCGGGAATCGAAGGCGACATTCATCGTGCCGGTCAATTTTCCATCGCCACCAAAGCTCACCGATGAATCCGACTGGTCGCAGGTCACCCTGGATCAGCTCCGCGCCTGGGACTGGGCCCCGGAAAATCCGGCGCTGCTCAAACGCGAGGGATTGGACATTGCGCTGACCACATACACGCTGGCTGACCGCAAGGCCTTCCGCAAAAACCTGCGTTCGGCGATGGATCGCGGCCTTTCGGAAGCGGACGCACTTGCGGCACTGACCACTGTTCCGGCGCGGCTCTGCGGCTTGCAGGATCGTCTGGGAACCATTGGGAAGGGCAGGATCGCCAATCTGACCGTTGTGGATGGCGACTACTTCGATCCAGCGAAGAAGATCCGCGAGGTGTGGATCGACGGACGCGTATATCGTGTCAGTTCCTCGGATGATCTGGGCGCTGTGGCAAAGAAGGCCGAACCCTCCTCAAGGAAGGCTGACCCTGGGGCCAAGGCATCTGCCGACACCACGAAGTCCGACAAGGCAGCCAGTGATGCCGACTTGAAGAAGCTGGCGCAGACACGCGCCGCCAGATCGCCACTGGAGGGGCGGGGGCCGGTCTCCCAGCCGCGCACGTTGCTCATCACGGGTGCAACCATCTGGACCAGCGGCAGCGCAGGCATTCTCACCAATGCTTCGCTGCTCATCTCGGACGGGAAAATCCAGCAGGTGGGTCTCTTCAAGGCGCAGCTTCCAAAGGATGCCGTTGTGATTGATGCCAACGGCAAACACGTGACTCCAGGTTTGATCGATTGCCACAGCCATTCCGCCATTCTAGGCGGGGTCAACGAGGGCACGGTTCCATCCTCCGCCATGGTCCGCATCGGCGACGTGCTGAACTCCGAGACGCCCAATCTCTACCAGCAACTGGCCGGCGGCTTGACGGTGGCCAACATGCTGCACGGTTCGGCGAATCCGATTGGCGGCCAGAATGCCGTCATCAAGCTCCGCGACGGTGCGCCGCCGGAAGGATTGAAGTTCGAGGACGCCATTCCCGGCATCAAGTTCGCGCTCGGCGAGAATGTGAAACAGTCCAACTGGGGCGACAAACGGGTGACGCGATTTCCGCAGACGCGCATGGGCGTGCGCACCTTTTTCGTGAACCGATTCACGGCCGCGCAGCAGTATTTGCAGGAGTGGGAGCAGTATCAAAAGAATCGTTTAGGCGTGCCACCGCGGCGCGACCTAGAGTTGGAGGCCATCGGCGAGATCATTCAGGGCCGTCGCATCGTGCATTGTCATTCTTACCGTCAGGACGAAATTCTGGCCTTCCTGCGCACCATGGAGCAGTTCGGCGTCAGGGTCGGCACGCTCCAGCACATTCTTGAGGGCTATAAGGTGGCCGACGAGATCGCCCGGCATGGGGCCGGAGCTTCGTGCTTCTCCGACTGGTGGGCCTACAAATACGAAGTGATCGATGCCATCCCCTACGCCGGGGCCATGATGCATGACCGGAACGTGGTGGTGTCCTTCAACTCCGACTCGTCCGACCTCGCGCGCCGCATGTATCTGGAGGCCGCCAAGGCCGTGAAATATGGCGGTGTGAGCGAACCGGAGGCGCTGAAATTTGTAACGCTCAACCCGGCGAAACAGCTCCGCATCGACCATCGCGTGGGATCGCTGGAGAAGGGCAAGGATGCCGATTTTGTGATCTGGTCGCGTTCGCCGCTCGATACGGCCACTGTCTGTGAACAGACATGGATTGAAGGGAAGAAATACTTCGACATCACCCTGTCAGAGCAGCGCGCGGCGGCCTTGGAAAAGGAGCGTGCAGATTTGATCGCCAAGGCGAAGAAACTCGCTGCGGGTCCATCTGCCGGGAAGGCGACCGAGGCGGCGCAGGCGGCCTTCTGGCGGGAGGTGTGGGAAACACAATCAAGCCTGGGCGTCATGCATTGTGAAGATTGCAAGAAGGAGGAACTGCGATGAACAGCCCCTCATTTTCCACGGGACATTTGAACATGAAAACTTTGCTGATGATTGCAGCGGCCGGATGCTGCGTGCTCGCACTCCAGGCTGAATCCATCCTGTTGACCGGTGCGACGGTGCATACCGTTTCAGGCCCGGCACTTTCACCGGGCAAGGTGCTGTTGCGCGATGGAAAGATTGCCGAGGTTGGCGCGGACATTGCCTCGAAGGCGGACAAGGTCATCGATCTTTCCGGCCAGCACCTGTATCCCGGGTTGATTCTTCCATCGACCACACTGGGCTTGCAGGAGATATCCGCGGTGCGCGCCACGCGTGACTTCAGCGAGGTCGGTGCCTACACGCCGGATGTGGAGTCGTGGATCGCGGTCAACCCGGACTCTGAACTGCTGCCGGTGGCCCGCGCCAATGGCGTCACGCATTTCCTGCCGGTGCCCACGGGTGGCACGGTGACGGGCACTTCCGCCTTGATGCAGCTTGGCGGATGGACCATCGAGGACATGGCGGTGAAGAAGCCGGTGGCCATGCATGTGTTCTGGCCGTCCATGAACCTGAACCTCCGTCCCAGGGAGGAGCTGGGTGCCAATGCCAAAACCAAGTCCGTGGAGGACCAGGTGAAGGACCGCAGGGAACGCATCAAAAGCCTGGATGACTTTTTTCAGGAGGCGCGCGCCTATGCCAGGACGCGTGGCGGCAGGAAGCCGGCGGAAGTGGTTCCCGCTTGGGAGGCCATGCTGCCGGTGGTGGAGGGCAGGCTTCCGGTGTTTGTGCATGCGGATGAGGAACGCGCCATCAAGGCCGCATTGACCTGGGCCACGCAGCAGAAGCTCAGGATCGTGATCGTCGGTGGACGCGACGCATGGAAGCTCGCAGATGAGCTGGCCTCGCAAAAGGTGCCGGTCATCTTCGAGCACGTCTTCACGCAACCACCGCGCGACACGGACCGTTACGATGTTCATTTCCGCGCGGCATCGGTGCTGCACAAGGCTGGTGTGGTGTTTGCCTTCAGCGAAGGGCTCGACAGCGGAGGCGCCTACAATGCCCGCAACCTGCCGTATTCAGCCGCGCAATCCGTGGCGTTTGGTCTGCCGGAGGACGCCGCCTTGAAGGCCATCACATTGTCCACGGCACAGATTCTTGGTGTGGACCAGAAACTGGGCTCCATCGAGAAGGGCAGGGAGGCGACGCTCTTCGCCAGCAGCGGCAGCATTCTGGACATCCGGTCACGCGTCACCCGCATGTGGATTCAAGGCCGGGAAACCAGCCTTGAGAGCCGCCACACCCGTCTGCACGAGAAATACAAGGCCCGCCCGAAAAGCGAGTAGCAGGCTCCAAGGGTGGTGCAGAATTTTAGGAGTGAAGGTTCGTCCGAAGTCTCACATGTAGAACCACGGCCAGACGCACGCAAGCAGCGCGGCTGCTGCGAAGGCAAAGCTGATGCGGCCCTGCTGCCTGGCTCCGTAGATCGATTGAAGGATTCCACCGACCACCAGGACGCCAAGGCAAACCAGATATCCGGGAAGCACCAGAGCAATACTTTCGTTGTTCCCATGCTTTGGCTCGTTGTTGGGAATCAGGAAAGCCAGCGGAACAGCGACAACCACATACGCCTTGAAAGGGAAAAGAACAAACTGGCCCCACGCGGATTTTGATTGCGGGAGCAAGTTCATGGCGTGTGTGCTCGCGACCAAAGGGGCATGCTCATTAGCAGGCCACATTTTTTGAAGACAGGAAAACAACAACTGAACGACTACTGCCGGCTAGAGCGTTTCCATAAATGATGTAGCGTTTTGTGGATGGG
>CAYQCZ010000236.1:0-6984 GCA_964415955.1 uncultured Verrucomicrobiota bacterium
CACAGCCAAAATCCCCAGCCGCAGCACCCCTTGCCATTTTCAGACAGGCTCTCAGGAGCCGGACCCGGCCCGGGAGGTTGCGGTTGGCGGACGCATTTCTGGTGCGGCGAAGCTCCCATGATGATGGCCACCAGCCTGATGTGCCGGGTGGCACCCGACGGCAGCGGCCACCACGCCCCCACGCCGGACCTGAAAACTTCGTTGGCATGCCGCCAGAAAAACGCGTATTCAGTCCCGCATCAAGCGGCGGGCATGAACCATCGACCGCATTGATATGACCATGGAATCCAACACATTTTGTGGCAGGCCGATGACCTACCATGAGGCCGTGAGCGCGATGCTGGAGGCGTATCCGGACAATGACTGGTTTCATCGGTCTTACTGGCCGGAGAACGAACGGCGCGTTGGCAGTGTCATCAAGAATGCCCTGGAGCGTTTCCCTGATCCCGGGAACACATCGGTCATGGAAATCGGATGTGCGAACGGCTATGTGGCCCTCCTGTTCCGGCTGATGGGATTTGATGTCAAGGCCATGGATGCCTGTGAAGATCCTCATCGTGCAGCGGTGTTTTCCAGCCGGGGCATTGGCTTTGAGCGCGTCAACCTCAATGACGTGAATCCCCTGGGTGAGGCAGAGCCGTCTTCCTGCGACCTGGTCCTGCTTGGAGAGGTGTTTGAGCATGTCCTCAACGAGCCCTTCAGGCTGCTTGAGAACATCCACCGCATGCTCCGTCCCGGAGGAGTGTTGATCCTCACAACGCCCAACCCTTCCACACTGGCAAACGCCGTCCGGGTTTTGTGCGACTGCTACCTTCCATGGGGAACCACGGAGTTTCTCAAGGAAACCAAAATAGACGGTTCCAGGGTCATTGACACCGGGAACATTCACTACCGGGAGTATCCCGGTTGGGTCGTCGTGGATCTGCTGCGCGATGCAGGTTTTGGAGACTGCCGCCTGGAATACGTGATGGTCGGTGTTTCCCCCGGGCAGCATTGGGCGAAGCGGTTTGCGAAAAAGAGTCTCATGCTGCTCGGCATGGGTGCATGGCGGCTGACGGCCATGAACTACGTCATCACGGCCGTCAAACCCCCGGGATGCATGGATGCCGGCTCGGAACGCGCGGAACCACCGGTTCATCAGCCGCGTGGATGAGCGTGTTTCCGGCGGGATTCGCCTGAAACGCGGCTCGTTCGCCGGGATTAGTCTTGACCCTAAAGCAGGGCGAACCCTTTATTAAGCCGCTCTTACGCAATCCATGTTTGCGCAACTTAAAAGCCTGTTTTCCAACGACATTGGAATCGATCTGGGAACCGCCAATTCGTTGGTGTATGTCCGTGATCAGGGCATTGTGCTGCGCGAACCCTCCGTCGTGGCCATCCAGGCCGGCACCACCAACGTTCTCGCCGTGGGCGAGGAGGCCAAGCGCATGCTGGGCCGCACACCGGGCAACATCGTCGCCATACGTCCCATGAAGGACGGCGTGATCGCGGACTTCGAGATCACCGAGGCGATGCTCCGGCACTTCATCCAGAAAGTGCATCACCGGCAGTTGATTGCCCCCCGGGTCGTGGTCGCCGTGCCTTCGGGCATCACGGAGGTGGAGCGAAGGGCAGTGAAGGACTCGGCGACGCACGCCGGGGCCCGCGAGGTGTATCTGATCGAGCAGCCCATGGCCTCGGCCATCGGTGTGGGGCTGCCCGTGCACGAACCCGCGGGCAACATGATCGTCGACATCGGCGGGGGCACTTGTGAAATTGCCATCATCTCCCTGGCCGGGATTGTCTTCAGCCGCAGCCTGAGGGTGGGCGGGGACGAGTTCGACGACACCATCGTGGCGCACATGAAAAAGGCGCACAACCTGATGATTGGCGAACGCACCGCAGAAGAAATCAAGATACGCATCGGCTCCGCATTTCCCCTTGAACAGGAACTGACCATGGAAGTCAAAGGCCGCGACCTGGCGGCCGGGTTGCCGCGCACGGTGACCATCCGTTCCGAGGAAATCCGTGAAGCCCTCAAAGAACCCCTGACAAGCATTTTGGAATCGATCCGCATCACGCTCGAACGCTGCCCCCCTGAACTGTCCGCCGATCTGGTGGACCGCGGCCTGGTGGTCGCCGGCGGCGGAGCCCTGCTGCGTGGCATCGACCGTTTGATTGCCGAGGAGACAGGCCTGCCTGTCCATGTGGCTGACGACCCCCTCACCGCCGTGGCGGAGGGAACGGGGCGCGTCCTCCAGGAACTGGCGTTTCTCAAGCGCGTGGCCTCGAGCCGCGGGTGATTTTCTGCACGCGTTCGCCGGCGGCAAGCCCGCAGCGGATGCAACGAAGACCGACATACATTTTTCTGGGCCTGACCGTGGCCGCGGCGCTGGTTCTCCTGAACCTGCCTGCGCGCACGTCGGAGCAGCTCAAACTCGCCCTTGGCGCGGTGTTTCTGCCCCTCTTCGGCCTGACCAGTTCGGCGCACAACACCGCCGCAAAGGCCGGCCAGGCCGTCATTCCCCGCTCCATTCTCAATGAACAGGTCGAGCGCCTCCGTGTGGAGAACGAACAGCTCAAGATACGGCTGATCCAGGCCGACGCCGCCCTGGCTGAAAACACCCGGCTGCGCGCCGCCATCGGATGGCAGGGACAGCGCAAGTGGAACGCCCGGCTGGGCCGTGTCATCGGACGCGACCCCGCCAACTGGTGGCGTGCCGTCCGCATCAATCTCGGCAGCCGCGATGGCGTGAGGGAGAACATGCCCGTGCTCACGCCGGAAGGCCTGGTGGGCAGGGTCGGCACCGTGGGCTTCGCCAGTTCCCAGGTCATACTGGTCGGCGATCCCAACTGTCATGTCGCGGCGCTGGTGGTGGAGACACGCGAGAACGGCGTGATCGCCCCGGGCACCGCGGCGCAGTTTGACCCGTCCATTGTGGACCTGACCTATCTGTCCCGGAACAGCCGCCTGCAGCCCGGCCAGGAGGTGTGGACCAGCGGTCTGGGCGGCATCTTTCCAAGGGGCATTCCGGTGGGCGTGATCGTGGACCACCGGTCGATCGATTTTGGCCTCTACACCCAGGCCCGGGTGAAACTGCATGTGAACATCAACCAGCTTGAGGACGTATGGGTGGTTTTTCCCTGAGCGCATGAACATCATCCAGGCCATCCTGATGCTCGCTGCGGCGCTGCTGCTGGTGTTCCTCGAATCCGTCTGGCAGGTGCCCAGGCTGCTGCTGGGAGCCCAGGTGGACCTTCTGCCCGCCCTGGTGGCCGGCGCCGCGCTGGCCGGCACGTTGTTGACGGTGGTGCTGGTGGCCCTCTGTGGCGGGCTCTGGCTGGATGCGCTTTCGATCAATCCGCTGGGGATCACCGTGCTGCCGCTGCTTGTGACCGGGTTGGTGCTGCATGCGCGCCGCCATCTCATCCTCAGACACTCGCCCTTTGCGCAGTTCGTCATCGGGCTGGTGGCCGGTGCCGCCGTGCCCGCGATGGTGGTCGTCTCGCTGCTCAGCATGGGGTTGAGTCCGATGCTGGGCTGGCACTCGTTGTGGCAATGGGTGGTGGTGGCGGTGGCCAACGGGATCGCCACCCCGTTGTTCCTCCGGTTGTTCGGACGGCTGGGGGAGGCCTTCACATATCCGGAAATGCAGGTGGCGGTGCAGGACGAACGCCGCGAGCTCAAACGCGGGCGGAACTGAAAACCATGCTGATCTTCGACCAGTTGCGCAGAAACGACCCGCCCCTGAGGGCGTTGTCGGTGCTGGTGCTGGTCTCCATGGGGGTGCTGCTGGCGGGGTTGTGGTATGTGCAGGTGGTTTCCGCGCGGCGTTATCAGGCCAGCCTCGAGACGCAGGCCTTCCGGACGGTGCGTGTCCCCGCCATCCGCGGGAAAATCTACGACCGCAACGGCATTGCGCTGGCGGACAACCAGCCCAGCTACGTCGTCAACCTGTATCTGGAGGAGCTGCGGGGCGCCTTTCAACAGCATTACCGGGAGCTGCGCCGCAGCCTGCCGCCGGGCACCCGGCTCTCCACCCGCGAGGTCATCGAGCTCGGCCGCCTGTCCCGCTATCAGGTGGCGAGCAACATCGTCATGGGCGTCAGCCACACCATCGGCACGCCGGTGGAGTTGACGCCTGCGGATTTCCAGAGGCATTACGACCAGACCAAATCCCTGCCTGTGACCTTGCTGGGCGAATTGACGCCCCAGCAGATTGCGCGCTACTGGGAGCGCCACGCTGGACGGCCCGGCCTGGGACTGGACGTGCAGCCCGCCCGTTATTATCCCTTCGGCCCCACGGCGGCGCACCTGCTCGGCTATCTCCAGCGCAGCGACCGCTCCGAGAAGGACCTTCAGACATCGTTTCATTACCGGCTGCCCGACTACCATGGCGCCATCGGCATCGAAGGCGCATTTGATGACCACCTGCGCGGCCAGGCCGGCGTGAAATCCATGCTTGTCAACAACCTCGGCTACCGGCAGTCCGAAACCACATGGTCGCCGTCCGAACCCGGCAACAACGTCGTGCTCACCATCGATGTCGGCCTCCAGCGGACTGCCGAGGACGCGCTGCGGCGGGTGTATGGACCTTCGAAAACGCGCGGCGCTGTGGTGGTGATGGACCCGAACAGCGGGGATCTGCTGGCGCTTGCGTCTTCGCCATCCTTTGATCCGAACCAGTTTCCCGGCATTTCGCATGAGGAATACGCGCGGTTGAATTCCGAGGAGATGAAGGCGTTTTACAACCGCGCCACCCAGGGCTACCTGGCGCCGGGGTCCATCTTCAAGATTGTCACCGCCCTTGCCTGTCTGGAGGCGGGGGCGATCGATCCCAAGGAGAAGATGCACAACCCGGGCTACTTCCGGACGGGCCGCGGAGCGCCCATGAAGGACACGGCCCCGCCCGGTGACTACGACTTCGAGCGCGCCTTCAAGCGCTCCAGCAACACCTACTTCGCCACGCACGCCGTCGCGGTCGGCGCGCCGCGTCTGGTGGACATGGGACGCCGGTTTTTCCTGGGCCAGCCGACGGACCTGCCGACGTTGCAGGATGGGCGCGGGTATTTTCCGACCGATGCCGACCTGCGGCGCGGCTGGTTCGATGGCGACACGGCCAACCTGTCCATCGGCCAGGGAAAAATTGCCGTCAGCCCCCTGCAGATGGCGTTGATGACCAGTGCGATCGTGAACGGCGGGATCATTTACTGGCCGCGTGTGGTTGACCGCATTGCCCCGCTGGACCCTGCATCCCCGGCGCAACCCGTGGTCCTGCCGCGCGCGCGGGTGCGGGGCGAGCTTGGGGTGAATCCCGCCAGCCTGGAAATCGTCCGCCGCGCCATGCTGGCCGATGTGGAGGACCAGGTGGAAGGCACGGGCAAGGCGTCGGCGGTCAGTGGCATGACCATTGGCGGCAAGACCGGCACCGCGGAGGTCAAGCGGGGCAGGGCGCTGGTGGACAAGATCACGTGGTTCGTCTCCTTTGCCGCGCTCACACCGCAGTCCCCGGCCAAATACGTCGTCGTGGTGATGGTCGAGGGCGGCGCCTCGGGCGGGCGGACGTGCGCGCCCGTTGCGGCCAGGATTTACGAGGAGATCAAACGCCGTGAAGACGGCGCGACCAGGAAAAGCGCCACGCTGGCATCGAACGACTGAGCATGAACCCTGATTGCAACAACAAGACCGGCCTGATGACCGCATGCTGAAGCCGCTTCCCATAGAGCGCGAGCCGCGTCTGGACTGGCTCCAGATGGGCGCGCTGGCGCTGCTGACGCTCGTCGGGTGTGTGTTCATCGCGAGCGCCTCCGCCGGTGATGTGGGTGCAAACACCCCGTGGCATTCGCTGCTGGCCGTGCGCCAGATGGTGTGGTGCGGCATCGGGCTGGCGGGTGCCGTGGCGGTGTGCCTGGTGGATTACCGCACGTTGTCACGATACGCGATGGTCGCCTACTGGGCCGGGATGCTGCTGTTGCTGGCGGTGCTGGTGCCGGGCATCGGCGCGAAGCGTTACGGGGCGACACGGTGGATCGACCTGGGTTTCGTGCAGTTCCAGCCCTCGGAGTTTGGCAAGCTGGCGTTCATCTTTGCGATGGCGCACTTCTTGAGCCGGCCGCAGGACGAGCTGCGCCAGCCCGGGGTGTTCCTGCGGGCGCTGGGGTTGATGGCGCTGCCGTTTGTTCTGATTCTCAAGGAGCCGGACCTGGGGTCGGCCCTGATCATTGTGCCCGTGGGCCTGGCCATGATGTTCGTGGCGGGCGTGCCGCTGGCCTGGCTCAAGCGGCTGGTGGGCGGCGCGGGGATCATGGTCCTGCTGATGGTGGTGAACATCCTGTTCGCGCCGGAATCCGTGAAGCTCGGCGGATGGAACGTGCGCACCCGCATTCCCATCGAGGACTACCAGCGCAACCGTCTGCTCGTGTATTTCGACCAGGATTATGCCCCGGCGGATGCGCCGCCGGAGGTTCGCCGCCGGGCTGCGGAGCGGAAGCGCAATGATTCCTACAATGTCGAGCAGGCGTTGATTTCCGTCGGTTCCGGCGGCTTGACGGGCAAGGGCTGGCGGCAGGGAACGCAGAACGCGCTGGGCTACCTGCCGCGGGGCGTGGCGCACAACGATTTCATCTTCTCGGTCATCGCCGAGGAGAGCGGCTTCATCGGCAGCGTGACGGTCATCGTGCTTTACACGGTGCTGCTGTTCACCGGCATCCGCATCGCCAGCCAGGCCAGGGACCGTCTCGGCAGGCTGCTCGCCGTGGGTGTGGTGTCCCTCATTTTGACGCAGGTATTCATCAACATTGGCATGAACATACGGCTGGTGCCGGTGACCGGTGTGCCCCTGCCCCTGCTCAGTTACGGGGGCAGTTCGGTGCTCGGGGCGCTGATCGCCATGGGCATGCTGCAGAACGTTTATTTTCACAGAAGATCCTATTGATATGAGCAACAACAACAATCACAGAAACAACCATCATCCGGTCCAACCGGGCAGGGCGGGCAGGGAAATC
>CAYQCZ010000237.1:0-6931 GCA_964415955.1 uncultured Verrucomicrobiota bacterium
GTGAACCACAATGGAGCCCGCCAGATCATCCAGTTGACCATGCAGCACGTCGGCGGCGTGGATGCCAAAACGGGCAAGGTGCTCTGGCAGTCGGACTGGCCGGGCAAAACGGCCGTCATTCCGACGCCCATTTTCAAGGATGGGCATGTTTACATCGCCTCCGGCTATGGGGTCGGTTGCAAGTTGGTGAAGGTTGGCGCCGGCAACAAGGTTGAGGAGGTTTACATGAACCAGAACATGATCAATCACCATGGCGGTGTGATCCTGGTGGGTGAAAAACTTTACGGTTACTCCGACAAGGGCGGATGGACCTGCCAGGATTTCAAGACAGGCGAGGTGACCTGGCAGGAGAACGGCAAGCTCAAGAAAGGTGCCATCCACTGCGCGGACGGCCAGTTCTACCTGCTGGATGAGAGTTCCGGCACCGTGGTGCTGATCGATGCCTCCCCGGAGGGCTGGAAGGAGCATGGGCGGTTCACCCTTTCGCCCCAGACAACCCAGCGCAATCCGAAGGGCAAAGTCTGGACGCATCCGGTCGTTTCCAACGGCCGGCTTTATCTCCGTGATCAGGAGCTGCTGTTCTGCTACGATGTCTCCGGCAAGTAAGCCGCATCATGCCTGACATGCACCCCATGAAATGGATCGCGGCCGGGTTTGCCGGGGGGTTGTCCTGCCCGCCCTTGCTGCCACCGATGCTGGCACTGGCAATTCTTGCGGCAGGCATGCGCGTGCTGCCTGCGATGACTGGCCCCGCCGCCGGCCACCCCCTGTCCCTGCTTTTCTTTCGCAAACGCAGGGCGGCAGTTCGAATTCAGCATAATCCCATTTGAAGTCCCTCATATGCCCATGATCACACGCACCATTCTGGCCATCACGGCCGTCTTTTCGCTGGCCACCCAGATCCCCGCCGCTTCCGTCAAACCGCCCAAAGGATTCATCGCGCTGTTTGATGGCAAAACCCTGGACGGTTGGTGGGGTGCCACGACCGAGGATCCGCGCAAATACCTTTCCATGACACCGGAGGAATTCGCCAGAAAGCGCGAGGCCAGCCTGCCAGACATCCGGCAGCACTGGACGGCTCAGAAAGGCGAACTGGTGAACGATGGCAAGGGTTTGTATCTGACCACGGACGGGAGCTACCGTGACTACGAATTGCTCATCGATTACAAGACCGTGCCCCTGGCGGACAGCGGAATTTACCTGAAGGGCACCCCTCAAATCCAGATTTGGGACTACACCGAGACAAAGAAGTTTCCGCTGGGCGCGGATCTTGGCTCGGGCGGCCTCTGGAACAACAGCACCAACAATCCGGGCAAAAATCCGCTCGTCCTTGCGGACAGGAAATTCGGTGAATGGAACAAGTTTCGCATCATTCAAGTGGGAGCCCGGACAAGCGTCTATCTGAACAACCATCTCGTCGTCTCCCACGCCACGCTTGAGAATTTCTTCGACCGCAAACCGGCAAGTCCTGCCGGGCAGATCCCCATACCGGTGGCCGGCCCCATCCAGTTGCAAACCCACGGGGGCGAAATTCGCTGGCGCAACATCTACCTGCGGGAACTGCCCGCCGCCGAGGCCAACGCCTTGCTGAACTACATGAACGAGGATGGTTTCCAGTCCGTGTTCAACGGAAGGGATTTCACCGGATGGGCGGGGCCCGTGGACAACTACGAGGTCGTGGAAGGGGCCATTGTCTGCAAGCCCAAGCAGGGCGGCACGATCTACACGAAGGAAACTTACGCGGACTTTGTCGTGCGTCTGGAATTCAAACTGCCGCCGGGCGGCAACAACGGCCTGGCCATCCGCTATCCGGGCGAGGGCAATCCGGCATACGCAGGCATGTGTGAAGTGCAGGTGCTGGATGACAACTACGAGAAGGTCAGGGGCAAGATCGACCCACGGCAGGCGCATGGTTCAGCCTATGGCATGGTGGCCGCACATCGCGGATATCAGCGCCCTGTGGGTGAATGGAACTTCCAGGAGGTGACCGTCCATGGATCACGCATCAAGGTGGAGTTGAATGGATTTGTCATCATGGACACGGACCTCGGCAAGGTCAGCGAGTTCATGGCCAACAGCAAGCATCCCGGCAAGGACCTCAGGAACGGTCATTTCGGCTTCGCGGGACACAGTGATCCGGTGGCCTTTCGCAACATCCGCATCAAGCGCCTTTGATTCAGCGAAGCGGCTCCTCCAGCTCCTGCAAGAGGCGCGCACGCCTGGCCTCCCATGTGTCCCGGATGGACGTCCGGCCGGAGTCTGTGACGCCACTCAGAAGGGATTCATCGTAACCTGCGGCAGACACCAGGCCCTTCAAGACATCCCCGGTTGTGCCGAGGAATTCAAACGGCGTGCGATATTCCAGATAGGCATTGTCGTCCGTGTTCAGCACACCGCCGCCGGATCGTGCAAGGTAGGACTTGATCTGCGACGGCCCCATCAACAGATGTGAAATCAGCTCCTCCGCGCTGCCGATGTCGATGGATCCAAGGTCCGCCGAAACCGCCGGATCGGCCATGCGCTGCCTCAGCCTGCCGACATCCAAAGCTGGCGGCCTGTCTCCAGCCACAAAGAGGCCATGACCACGGACATACCAGAAGGTCGCATGCTCGAAAACCTCGGAAAAGGTGCGAAAAGCCACGTCGAATGACTCCCGGGAGATGTGATACATCGGCATCCACTGGCACACCACACCACCCGGCTTCAGCCTGCGCCGGATGCCTTCGTAATACTCCCGCGTGTAAAGATAACCCACCCCGGTGATGCGGGGATGGATGGGATCAGCCGTGATCATGTCAAACCGCCGCCCGGTCATCGCCAGAAAATTCCTGCCATCGTCGATGCGCAAGCTCACCTTTGGGTGTTCCAGCACTCCGCCAGTGACCTCCTTCAGAAATGCATGGGCCTGCACCATTTCGGGCGACAGTTCGATGAGCTGTATGTTTTCAACTTCAGGATTCCTTGCCGTCGCTGAAACGGTGATCCCAAGGCCAAGCCCGACCACAGCCACATCCCGGGGTGCGTCGTGCAGCAACAGCGGCAGATGCGCCTTGAGGATGAAATGCCTCCGCTGGATGTGGCTGGTGTCCGCCTCGATGTTGCCGTCCACCATCATGACCACCTGATTGTTTGTGGAGCGCACGATGTCCACGCTGTGGGCGATGCCCTCTCCATGATAGATGACCTCCGGCTTGGTGGAGGCCTGCAGGTTGTAATTGAGCACCGTCTGCCGGGGCATGATCAGCGCCAACCCGGCCGCCAACCCGCCAATTGCAACCGGGACCACCACCCCCCTTCGCCTGCAATGGGCAGCGCCCTGATGCGAAGCACACGCCAGCAGAAACAATCCGTTGGCACAAAAAACAAATCCAAGGGCCACCAGGCTGCCGCGCGATCCAAGCACCGGCACCAAAAGAAATCCCGCCAGCAAAGAACCAAGTATCGCCCCCGCCGTGTTGGCCGCATACACCCGCGCCGTGCCAAACCCTGCCCGGCCTGCCCTGGGCGTGCAAAGGCGCACCGCCACGGGAAAGGTCGCCCCAAGCAGGACCGTTGGCAGAAGGATGAACGCGCCGGAAACCACAACCATCGACACCACACTGGCAATGCCAAACCGACCTCCCAGCAGACCTGTGCCCGCCCAGACCAGCAGACCGAAAAGCTTGGGAATCAGCATCCCCAACAACGGGAGCGTCAGCACATACACACCGATCCCCAGTTCGATCGAGCCGAAAAGCTTCATCGGATTTGCCTCGCGGTCAGCCCGCGCAGCGACCAGACGGCTTCCCAGAAAGATCCCGAACAGAAAGCACGCCAGCATGATGGCGAAGGAATAAACCGTGGCGCTGAAGGACTGTGTCAACACACGTGTCCAGACCACTTCCAGCCCCAGTGCGGCCAGCCCTGAGACTGCAATGCCCCACAAGGCAGCACGGGCCTGGGATTCATCATATGAGGACGCACGAGGGCCGGCTTCGTCCGTTTGCATGGACTCCTCAGGCACGGCTTCGCACCCCGGGTCCCTGTCTTTGCATGCCACCACTGCCACGAGCGCCCCCACTGCGACATTGATGACCACAGCGACCAGTGTCGTCCGTGCCGCCCCAAGAAAAGGAAAAAGCCCGAAGGCGGCCACCAACGTTCCAACCAGTGCGCCCAGCGTGTTGATCGCGTAAAAATATCCGCCAAACCGCGCCATCTCGTCGTCCCGCCGCACAAAGCTCCGCACCACCAGCGGAAGTGTGACGCCCATCAATGCAGTCGGCAGCAGAAGCATGCCAGCCGCGATCGAAATCCGGACGGCCTGATACACCACGGGAGTCGTTTCAAAATGGCTGGCATAGATGCTTTGCAAAAGCGGGTGAAACGCGCCCAGCAGCGGTTGAAAGACCAGCGCATAGAGACCAATCGCGATTTCGATGCCTCCATACCACAGGAGCGGGTTGCGAAGCCGGTCCACCACACGCTCGACCAGCCAGCTGCCCAGGGACAACCCCCCCATGAAACAACTCAGGGTGATGGCCGCCGAATAGACATCGCTGCCGAAGAACAGCGACAGCCGCCGCATCCACATCACCTGATACACCAGGGCTGCAAAACCGGAAAAAAAGAAGAGAAACGCCACAAAGACCGCCCGCGGATGCTGGCGCGTGCTGATGTCAATGCCTTGCGTCATTTGGAACAAACTTTCATCGACTGCGGACAGGCCGGCCCCATGTCCTCATGTGCTGGGAGAAAAATCCGCCGTGAAGCCGGCTCCCGGTGGGGTCCAATCCGGCAGGCCATCCCGCGAATCAAATCTTCCAGGACCCGCGGTAGGTGACATCGAGCCATTTCTTGTCCCCCGTGCCGCCCAGGAACCGCTCCTTCTTCGGGTCCCACTTCATGTGGGCGCCATGCCAGTAGGCGAGACTGATCAGATGACATCCAGTCACTGTGCGGGCACCCACTTCGACATCGCAAATGGGCGGCTTGCGTGTCCGCATGGCATTCAAAAAGTCAGCGTAATGATCCGTGCTCCGGTGGAGCTGAACGCCGGGATTCGCGAGAAACTCCGCCTCAAGCACATCCAGTTGCTGAGCCAGTGCTGGCTTGTCATCCTTGGTGAGATATCGCGCCCTGGTCTTTCCATGGACGGTGACTTCCATCCTGCCACGGTTGACATGAACCACCCCGTCCGAACCGTGGAACGTGACACCGTTGTCGCTGATATGGTTCACCACCACGCCGCCGGGATACACCAGCCGGACACCGGAACTGGCTTTGTCCGCATTGGCCGGCGGCACGATTTCCACAGGTCCGCTTTCATCCATGCCAAGCCCCCAGTGGGTGATGTCCAGATGATGCGCCCCCCAGTCCGTCACACCGCCCCCGCCATACTCACGATAGTCGCGCCACCGTGGGAAGTGGTTGTGGACCCCACGCGGGCTGAGCACGGCATTGTAGTCACGCAATGGGGCCGGCCCCAGCCACAGATCCCAGTCCAGGCCGGGTTCAGCGGCTTCGCCGGGCAAATCACAGGGTTTGGCAGGACCGCCAAATCCCGCGTCCACATGGCTGACCTTCCCTATCACGCTGTTGCGCACCAGTTCGCAGGCAACGCGAAATTCCCTGGAACTGCGCTGCATGGATCCCACCTGAAACACCCGCTTGTATTTGCGCGTGGCCTTGACCATGGCCCGTGCTTCATTGATCGATTGGGAAAGCGGCTTCTCACAATAGATGTCCTTGCCGGCTTTCGCCGCAGCGATGCTGATCAACGCGTGCCAGTGATCCGGCGTGGCGATCACCACCGCGTCTATGTCTTCACACGCCAGAAGGTCGCGGAAGTCGTTGAATTCCCTGCACCCGCGATACACCCCGGACTGTGTGTTCCTGGCATAATGCGCCTCCACCACCGTCTTCGCATGCTCGCGACGATGCGTATCCACATCACACACCGCTGTGACCTGGACCTCCGCCTTGCCCATGAACCGGCCGAGCAAACCCATGTTCTGCCTGCCCATTCCGATGAATCCCAGCGTGATCTTGTCCGAAAGCCCCCCCGGAGCGGACCATGCACTCGCGGGCAGGATCGCGGGTGCTGACGCAGTCAGAAGGACGCTCTTCAAAAAATGCCGGCGGCTGGAACCCGCACTGTGACGGATCGTCCTGCCCGGTTGAACATGGAGGAAAGCCATGGCCGGAGGATGGCAACATGAGCAGAGCGATTCAACACAAGGTTTCGCGAGCCGCACCCACAGTTGCTGGCGGTCATCAGCGATCGAATCCATGTATCGGTTGACCAACCGAGCGACGGGATTAACCTGTCGGCAACATGAATAGCGAAACGAAGATGAATCGTATCCGCAGTGCATTTTTCAAAACCACCACCGTCGCGGGAATGCTGGCTGGAGCCATGCTCCTCACCGGTTGCAGCACCGCCGTGGTCACAGAACCCAAGCGTTCCGCCACGGAGATGCTGCTGATCAGCACGGCGGCCGATGAAGCGCTGCAACACATGGACCTTTCATCACTCTCGGGTAAAAAGGTCTTTCTGGAGGAGAAATACTTCGACGGACTCGACAAGCCCTACGTGATCGGATTGATCCGCGACAAGATCAGCCAGCAGGGCGGCCTGCTCGTGCCGGCGGCCGATGATGCCGACATCATCGTGGAAGCACGCACCGGTTCCCTGTCGATCGACGCCAGTGACTCCCTGGTGGGCATTCCACGGACACCGGTGCCCATTCCGCTGAGCGGCACGGTGGTCATCCCGGAGGCGCCGATCTACAAGGCCAACCGTTACGAATCCATCGCCAAAATCGCCCTGCTGGCCTATGACAACTCGACCAAGGAACACATGCTCTCCACGGGGCCATTGGTGGGCAAATCCAAGTTCGCCCACTATCGCATTCTGGGCTATTTCCAGTGGAAGCGGACCAACATTCCC
>CAYQCZ010000238.1:0-957 GCA_964415955.1 uncultured Verrucomicrobiota bacterium
ACCGTGCCTCCTCGATGCGTGGTGCAATTTCCAGATGACGGCCATTCAACGATCCGCCGAGTTCGCCGGTGACAAATATCGCATCGCCCGCCTTGCCGCCGGAGCGCAACGGACACCTTCCCATGGGCACCTTTCCGAGCATGGAGATGGAAAGGAACATCCGTTCCGGACTGGTGGTGGTTTCACCTCCCACAATGGCCACGCCCCACCGGGCGGCCAGCGCATTCATGCCCTGATAGGCGGCCTCGACCACCGCAACATCGTAATCACGGGGCAATCCCATCGTGACCAGCGCCGCCGTCGGCGTGCCCGCCATGGCCGCGATGTCGCTCAGGCACCGGCCCAGCGCCTTGTGCCCCACTTTTGCGGCAGGTGTGTCCCGCAGGAAATGAATGCCTTCCACCACGGCATCCGTTTTGAAGAGAAGCCAGTGGCCGGGATCACCGACATCGAGCACAGCACAATCATCCCCGGCACCCACCACCACGGAGGCGTTGGAGGGGAGGGTCGGAGCCAGGCGGGCGATGAGATCGAACTCGTTCATGAACCCGGAGGCGGTTGCAGCGACTGTTGCTGCACCAGAAACGCAAGATTTGTCGCGTTGAACAGGCTGTGGGCCAGGATCGGAGCGGCAAGGTTCGCAGTCTGCTCGTAAAGCCAGATCAGGACCATCGACAAAACAAACAGGGAGACGAACGTCATGGCATTCGAGTGGGTCAGGGCAAAAAGGAAGGACGTTGCCCACCAAGCCCCCCGCGGCCATCCATTCTGTTTGATGGCCGGATAAAGAACTCCACGGAACAGCATTTCCTCAACCACCGGGGCCACCAGCACCGCAAAGACACCAAAGATCATCCGGTGGGAGCTCTCCGTGGTCTGTTGCAGGGTGCGGACCGCCTGCTGCGGCACCGGTGCCAGCGCTTCGACGTTTTGGCGGGGGGATGGCACGTGGGCGAC
>CAYQCZ010000238.1:967-3356 GCA_964415955.1 uncultured Verrucomicrobiota bacterium
GGTGCCAGCGCTTCGGATGATGTCACCTCGGCCAGAAGCCGCATGACCTCGGCACTGGCCACGGAAAGCCCGATGGCCACCGGCAGCACCGCCGCGCAGGCTCCCGCCGCCAGAAGCATCGAACGTCCGAAGTCTGGCGCACCCAGCCCGAATCCCTCCACCCATCCCATCCCATGCTGCCGCAGAAAGTGCGCAATCAAAAGAAAGGCCGCCCCATGCAGGAACAACGTCCCGATCACAAAGGACTGGAATTTGACCCCGGGTGGAGCGTCGGACATCCCTCCCGGATTCAATGCATGGATGATCAAACTGCCGGCCGAAAGGCTCACAAAGAGCCACAACAGCAGGCGCATGACGGATTCCGGTTGCCATGGTTTGGGCGGCAGCACGCAGCAAGGCTATGATACCAGCGGTGCGGGCTCCACAGGAAAAGGACGGTCGCGCCACACACGGCGGATCTTTCCAAACCGGGCCATTGCTTTCGTGATCATCCACCGCCAGTCTGACCGCGTGATCTGGCGCTGCCGACATGTCGTGTTCGAATTTCCACGCCCTGCGCTGATCATGGGCATTCTCAATGTCACACCCGACTCCTTCTCGGACGGGGGCAGATATCTGGACACGGAGGACGCCTTCGCTCAGGCCATGAGGATGATCAAGGAAGGCGCGGAAATCATCGATGTGGGCGGTGAATCCACGCGCCCCGGTTCAGACCCGGTGCCGGAACAGGAGGAGCTGGATCGTGTGCTGCCGGTGATCCAGCGGATCAAGAATGCGGCGGATGTGCCGATATCCATCGACACGATCAAGCCTGCGGTGGCCGGCGCCGCGCTGCGGGCGGGGGCGGTGCTCGTGAATGATGTGGCGGCGAACCGGGAAGACCAGGCCATGTGGGAGGTCGTCGCCGGCCATCGGGCGGGCTATGTGGCCATGCACATGCAGGGCACTCCCCGAACCATGCAGGCCGCCCCGGACTATGGCGATGTCGTCGCGGAGGTCGGGAGTTTCTTTGAACAGCGCCTCCGCGCCCTTGAATCTGCCGGCGTTTCGAGGGATCAGGTGGCCATCGACCCGGGAATTGGCTTTGGCAAGACACTGGAGCATAATTTGAAATTGATCGCCGCGATGCCTGCTTTTATACAGCTCCAGCGACCGCAGGTGCTGGGCGTGTCCCGCAAATCATTCATCGGCAGGCTGCTGAATGCAGGACCGGAGAACCGCCTGCCGGCCTCGCTCGCCTGCGCGGCGTGGGCGGCCGGTCACGGAGTGCAGGTCCTGCGTGTCCACGACGTGGCCGAGACGGTGCAGGCCGTGCGCATGATCGAGGCGCTCCAGAAACACTCAACATGAGCCTTTGGGACATCCTGAAGCTGATCTGGCGGCCCGTGGTGGAAATCACGGTGCTGGCCGTGGTCATTTACTACGCCTTCAACTTCGTCAGGCGCACCAAGGCATGGCCTGTGGTTCTGGGCATCTTCGTCCTGCTCTCGGCGTTTCTGGTGACCACCATTCTGGATTTGCAGGTGCTGAACACCCTGCTGCGCGCGTTCACCGTGCTGCTGGCGCTTGGTTCCGTGGTGCTTTTCCAGCCGGAACTGCGGCGGCTGCTGGCCGAAATCGGGAGCCTCTCGAAGGCCGCCTCGCTGCGCGACGAGCGCGAGCACATCGAAGTCATCGTTCAATCCGCCGAGCGCCTGGCCGAGGTCCGCATTGGCGCATTGCTGGCGATTGAACAGCACTTCCAGCTGGATGATGTGGTCGAATCCGGCGTTGAAATCGACTGCAGGGCGACACCCGAGATGCTGGAGACCATTTTCTTCCCGAACAACGCGGTGCATGACGGCGGCGTCACCATCCGCCGGGGCCGCATCATCAAGGCGGCGTGCATCTTCCCACTGACACAGAGGCAGGACTTGAGCAAGTCCATGGGCACACGCCATCGCGCCGCCATCGGCCTTTCCGAGGAGACGGATGCCGTGGTGGTGGTGGTGTCGGAGGAAACCGGCGCCATTTCCTACGCCTACAAGGGTGAGCTGCACAAGTCGGTGTCGCTTCAGGAACTGCGCTCGTTCCTCACATCCATTTTCGTCAAGACCTCCGCCGCACGCACGATGCGCCGGAACCTTTCCCGGCGTTTCAAGAAAATCAGCGTGTTCCTGGCACGTCCCGTCAACAGACAGCCATGAGCGACAAACACTCACAATTCAACGAGGACTTCTGGGTGAAGGCCTTTTCCATTGTGGTCGCCATCATGGTCTGGGTGGTCACGCCACGCGACTCGGGCGAATCCATCTTTGGCCGCGAACGATGGAACCCGCTTCAGGCGGTGGTCCAGACCGAGAGCCGGACCTTTGCAGGCCTGAACATCACGGTGCTGACGGGTGCGGCC
>CAYQCZ010000238.1:3369-6903 GCA_964415955.1 uncultured Verrucomicrobiota bacterium
GGTTTCTGGTGTTCCCGGCCAGCGCCAGCGTGGAAGTCAGCGGCGAGGCACAGGCCATCCAGCGCCTGCTGCCCGAGGAAATCGAGGTTTATGTCAATCTGACCGACGTCGTCGAGGCGGATAATCTGAAAAAACAAATCCGGGCGCGTGTTCCGGGCGGACTGCAGGTCATCCGGATCGATCCGCCCAACGTCGAAGTCAAAATCAACGAACTCTCCAGCCGGGCCCCACCCGCCGTTCCGCACACTCCATGAACAGCCCCACAAAGATCTTTGGCACCGATGGCGTCCGAGGACGCGCCAACATCGAACCCGTCACCGCGGAAACGGCGCTGAAACTCGGGCGTGCGGCGGCACACGTATTCAAGAACCTTGAAGAGCAATCCCGCAGTCGGGAACGGCATCGGATCGTCATCGGCAAGGACACCCGGCTGTCCGGCTACATGCTCGAGAACGCGCTCTCATCCGGCGTTCTCTCCATGGGCGTGGACGTTTTGTTCATTGGCCCGGTCCCGACCCCCGGGGTCGCCTACGTCACTCGCAGCCTGCGGGCGGACGCGGGCATTGTCATCACCGCGTCCCACAATCCCTACGACGACAACGGCATCAAGTTTTTCGGGGCCGATGGATACAAGCTGGAGGACCGCATCGAGGAGGAGATCGAAGGCCTTGTGTTCAGCGGCGACATAGAATCCGTGCGACCCACCGCGTCTGAGATCGGCAAGGCCGTCCGCATCGAGGACGCATTGGGCAGGTATATCGAATACGCCAAGGCTTCCTTCCCCCGGCAGATGACCCTGGACGGCATCCGGATCGTGGTCGATTGCGCCAATGGCGCCTCCTACAAGGCGACACCCTGCGTGCTGCGTGAACTGGGCGCCGAACTGTTCGTTTACGGCAACCATCCGGACGGCAAGAACATCAATCTGAACTGCGGCTCCATGCATCCGGAGACCCTCTGCCAGAAGGTCCGCGAACATCGTGCAGACATTGGCATCGCACACGACGGCGACGCCGACCGCGTCCTGCTTTGCGATGAGAACGGGACGCTCATCGACGGTGATGACATCCTCGCCATCTCCGGCATCGACATGCTTGCGCAAGGCACGCTCGCGCAGAAGACACTCGTTGCCACTGTCATGAGCAATGCCGGCCTGGATGCCGCCATCCGCAAGGCCGGCGGGGAGATCATAAGGACCGCCGTGGGTGACAAGCATGTCATTGACGAGATGCTGAGAAACGGCTTCAACCTCGGCGGGGAGCAGAGCGGGCACATGATCTTCCGCGATTTCAGCACCACCGGAGACGGTCTGGTCGCCGCACTGCAAATCCTCCGGATCATGAAGAGCCATGGCAGGCCGTTGTCCCAACTGGCACGCTGCTGGACCCGTTTCCCCCAACTGGTCACCAACGTCAAGGTGCGTGAAAAGATCCCCTTCGCCCAGCTTGAAGGTGTGACCGACCTCGTGGCCGGCGCCGAGGCGGCGGTCATGCCGGCAGGCGGACGCGTTCTCCTCCGCTACTCGGGCACCGAACCCAAGGCACGCCTCCTGATCGAGGGCAACGATGCGGCCGTTCTCAAGCACTGGACCCAGCAGATTTGTGATGCCATCCAACGGCAGGTGGGCGCGTGATGCTTGAAAGGCTTTTTGAGGGGATCCATCACCATTTCACCGACGGGGTGGTATGGAAGCTCAGAGATCCCGCAGTGCGCGCGGATCTTTTCGGGCATCTGCAGCAGCCATCCGGATGAATCGCCGGCCCGGGTTTGAATGGGCGCGAAAATGGGCCTCACTGCCTGACTGATCAGGTCTGGAGCGATGTCACATCCGCTCCAGACAATGGGTGAGATAAGGCAGCAACTGCTTCTTTCGCGACACCACGCCGCCCAGTTCATAGATGCCCGGTTCACGCTCAGGGTGGTCGATCTTTGCCAGCAGCTTGCGGTCGCCCGCGATCAGCAGCATGGAGGTCTGCATCACCACGTCGGTCACCAGCAACGCCGATAAAAGGTAGTTGTTCTCCTCCCGGTAATCGCCGAGGGCGGCCAGCACCTCGGCCTTGCGCTTCCAGAACTGCTCGAAGCCGATCTCCTCGATCTGGGCGACGCTGAAACGGTATTCGCCCTCGACATACTCCTTGCAGTCCGCCTTGACGGCCTCCGATGCGGGTTTGGACACCAGCACCGACCCGGAGGCGAACAGCTTTTCGGTGAACTCGGTGGCCTTGATGCCGGCCATCTTTTCCAGTCTGCCCAGCACCTCCGCATCACGCGCGGTGGTGGTCGGCGAGGTCAGGTTCAATGTGTCGGAGACCAATCCGGCCAGCAAAAGCCCGGCAATCGATGGAGGCAGTTCCACCTGATACCGGAAGAAACAATCCGCCACGATGGTGCTCGTCGATCCCACAGGCTCGTTGCGGAAGAGGATGGGCTGCGCGGTGGTCAGGGCCCCGATGCGGTGGTGGTCGATGATCTCGAGGATCTCCACCTCGTCGGCACCCTTCACGGCCTGCGACAATTCGTTGTGATCCACAAGGATCAGCTTGCGATCCACCTTCTTGAGAAAATCGGTCTTGCTGAGCATGCCAATGACGCACCGGTTCTGGTCAAACACGGGAAACGCACTGAACTGCGATTCGGCAGCCACACGCTGGATGCCGGCAAGCGGCTCATCCTCGTTGAAGGCCAGAAACCGCTCGTTGGCCATGTGTTGCACGGTGATTGCCGTCCGGCAGAGCATGGACGTCGTCGCAGAATCATGCGGTGAAAGCAGCAGGCTGACGCCCTGCTGGGTGGCAAACTGGATCATCTGGTCCGTCACCTTGAGGCCGCCCGTGACCACGACGGCCCGCACACGCGCCTGTATGGCCGACCACTGGATTTCCTCACGGTCACCCACCACCACGAGAATGCGCTCACGGGGATAGCTCTCCATCCGTTCAGTGAAGGACCTGAGATTCATCGCCCCCACCATGAGGATCAAATCCTCCTCCTTGTCACCCTCCACCATGTGGAGCGCCTCCGCCTTCAGGGCGCGGGCCAGGTGTTTCAACGTGGCAATGACACGCCTCGAATCAAACGGGCGGTTCGGTGTTGGAAAGAAGAACTTGCTCATCTTGAAGACCGACACCAGCCCGTGGCAGGTGTGGTCATCATTCAATATGGGAAGCACGCGGATGTTGCGCTCCTCCATCATGCCCAGGGCCTCGGCCACCGTCGTGTCGGGCTTCGCGCTCACAATGCGTGATTGCATCACATCACGCACCTTGGGCGACACATCGGCCACAAAACGCGGTGGCGGAACGCCAAACGTCTTCAGCACGAAATCAATCCGGTCGTTGGTGTCCCCGCATCGTGCCGCCTCGGCCCGCGGCATGCCGGTGCGTCTCTTGAACTCGGCATACCCGATCGCCGAGCAGATGGCATCCGTGTCCGGATTCTTGTGGCCGATGACGATGATCTCGCTCATGTGTAAATTCCTGACCGGAAAGCTATTGCCAAACCACCCCCAGCCGCAAGGCTGCGTTGGAAACT
>CAYQCZ010000239.1:0-677 GCA_964415955.1 uncultured Verrucomicrobiota bacterium
GGAAACGGGATGTGGCGGCTTTGGGGCTGTTGGTTTTGGCTGTGGTTTTGCATCGATACAACCAGCCCATTCATACGTGGCTGATGGCGCAATTCTGAATCCTGTCTTGCCAAGCCATGTTCATGCGGCAACCTCCGGCCATGCATCCTTCAACGTTTCGTTTCATCAGCTCCATTCAAATGCTCGTTTTTTTCATGGCATTTGAAATTCCGGCGGCGGAATTGAAGCCTGCGCTTGGCACCAAGGGCAGGGAATTGCTCAAGGAAACATTCGATGGAGACAGCCTGCCGAAGGGCTTTGGAGTCAACACGGGCAAGCTCGATGTGAAGGAAGGTGTGCTGCGCGCCAGCGAGCTTGCCAAGGACATGCACATCGGCGCGTTCCGGTATCGACTGCCTCTTCAGGATTGCGCCGTGCAGGTGGATTTCAAGTTCGAGGGCGCGCGCATTTTCAACCTTGGCTTTGACCCGGCTCCGGGTGAGTTGAAAAAGAAGGGGCACCTCTTTTCGGTGGTGGTGACGTCGGTTTCATGGTCGCTGATTGAGCACAATGACAAGGCCGATCCGGCCTCAAAGAGCAAGACGCTGGCCGCCGGGCAGTTGAAGCTTGAGAAGGGGAAAACCTATACTCTTCTGCTTGAATCCAAGGGTGATGATGTGGCCGTTCAGATCGGTGGT
>CAYQCZ010000239.1:727-6893 GCA_964415955.1 uncultured Verrucomicrobiota bacterium
CATCCAGCAAGGATTTTCATGTGAAGAAGCCCGGCCTTGTGTTTCGTGTGGGTGGCAAGGACGGCGATGAAATGCACTTCGACAACCTCATGGTGTGGGAGTTGAAATGAGGTATCCGCTCTCATCCCCACTGCAGTGCGTTTTCCTTGGTTGGTGCTGGCTGGCCGTGGCCTGTCACTGGCTGGTATGCGCACCAGATGTTGATGGGGCGGAACTCAAGACGCGCAACGTGTTTCTCATCACCACGGATGGTCTGCGCTGGCAGGAGGTGTTCACGGGGGCTGAGGAACAGTTGATCTCCAAGGCCCACGGTGGCGTTGTAAACACCAACAAGCTGCGTGCGGAATTCTGGCATGAGACGCCGGAGGCACGCAGGGAGGCATTGTTGCCGTTCATCTGGGGAACTGTGGCCAGGCAGGGGCAGATATTTGGCAATCAAGAGAAGGGCAGCATTGCCCACGTCACCAATGGGAAGAACTTTTCCTACCCCGGATACAACGAATTCCTCACGGGAGTCGCTGATCCGCGCATGGACAGCAACAACAAGGTCCCCAATCCCAACACAAATGTCTTCGAGTGGTTGAATACGCAGCGTGCCTATGCGGGCAGGCTCGCTGCTTTTGTGAACTGGGATGTCATTCCTTGGATACTCAACGTGGAAAGAAGCAGGCTGCCAGTCTGGAGCGGCTTCCCGAAGCCACCCAATGCGCCTGCTCTGCCGATGGTTTCCCCCGATCTTGAACAGCTTGTTCGCAACACCACGCCGCTCTGGGAAAACATGATTTTGGACACGTTCACCTTTCAGGCCGCCCATGATTACATGCGCCGGGAAAAGCCACGGGCCATGTATGTCGCGTTTGGCGAGACCGACGAGTGGGCGCATGAAGGCCGCTACGATCATTATCTCCGGTCCGCACGGCATGTGGACAGGTTTGTTCAGACACTTTGGGACACCGCTCAATCCCTGCCGGAATACCGGGACCAAACCACGTTCATCATCACCACAGACCACGGACGAGGCACGGACAATGTTTCATGGAAGAGCCACGGGCAATCCATCAAGGGCTCGGGAGCCATCTGGGTGGCGGTGATCGGGCCGGACACGCCGCCGATGGGGGAGCGCAAAGATTGTGGGACGGTGACACAACACCAGATTGCCGCCACCGTGGCGGCGTTGCTGGGCGAGGACTTCTGCGCGTTCAATCCGAAAGCGGGGAAAGTGATTGAGGATGCAATCCGGAGATAAATGGATTCCAAATCCGCATTTGACGGAATTCAAGAATGCCTGATGATGGAAGCATGAAAACGACGATTGATATTCCCGATAAACTGTTGCGGGAGACCATCAAACGCACGAACGCCAGGACCAAGCGGGATGCCGTTGTCACTGCGCTTGAGAATTTCAACCGCCGCCAGCGTCTTGAAGAACTGGCTGAACGTCTTCATGGTTCGTGCCCTGACTTCATGACACAGGATGACCTCAAGGCGATGCGCGAGGACAACAAGTGGGAGGAGACCAGGTGAAGCTGGTGGATGCTTCTAGCTGGATTGAGTTCCTTCGTGGACGCACCAGTGAACCTGGTTTGCGTGTGAAATCCCTGCTGGTGAAGGGTGATGCTGCCTTGTGCGATCTGACACTGGTCGAACTCTGGAATGGTGCCCGAGGTCAGGCAGAGAAGCAGGTGCTTGCGGCTTTGGAGGGTGAAGTCCACCGGTGCTCGTTGAACGAACGAGCGTGGGCCAATGCCTGCGAACTGGCCCGCAGGTGCCGTGGCAAAGGTCTCACTGTTCCGGCGACAGACATCATCATCGCCGCCTGCGCTGCCACCCACGCATTGGAGTTGGAACACTGCGACGGGCATTTTGACGACATTTTGCCGCTGGCGAAGGCCTTCATTCGTGCTTAAAGGCTGGGTATTCTAAACTCTATGCCTATAGTATAGAAGTGACGAAGGCGGAATTCGGCACGCTATGCTGGAGGAATCTAATTTGACCAAAGCAGATGCATTGTTTTTTCTCGTCACTTGCTCGGCTTTTATTAATTACCTGAAATCACGACAATAGTTTCTCATGAAAGTCACTCTTAACTGGCTCAAACAATACGTGGATTTTGACTGGTCTCCCGAGGAGTTGTCGGAGCGGTTGACCATGCTCGGACTCGAAGTCGAGGGCGTGCAAAAAATGGGGGGGGAGTTCGAAGGCATCGTCGTTGCCCAGGTGCTGTCCAAGGACAAGGTTGAGGGATCGGACAAGCTTTCCGTCAATCGCGTGAACGACGGCACCTCGGAGCGCACCATCATTTGCGGTGCGCCCAATCACAAGCCCGGCGACAAGGTGGCGCTGATTCTTCCGGGGTTTGCACTTCCGATGAAGCCGGGTGACAAGGAGCCGTTCGTCATCAAGGAGCGCAAGGTCTTCGGTGTCGTGAGTCAGGGCATGATGTGTTCCAAGAGTGAGCTGGGCTTGGGCGAGGACCATGACGGCATCATCATTCTGCCGGCCGATGCGAAGGTGGGACAATCGTTTGCAGAGCATCTGGGCCGGGCCGGAAGCGATGTGGTGTATGATCTTGAAGTCACGCCGAACAGGCCCGACTTGAACAGCGTCATCGGGATTGCGCGGGAAATCGCGGCGGTGACTGGCAATCCGTTGAAGATGCCGGCCATCAGCAACCAGTGTGCTGCAACCAGTGAGGAGGCAGGCAAGCTTGTCGCCGTGCGTTTGGAGGAGCCCGAGCTTTGCCCCCGCTACACGGCGCGTGTGGTGAAAGGGGTGAAGGTAGGCCCCAGCCCGGACTGGTTGCGCCAGACACTTGAGAAGGTCGGCATCCGTAGCATCAGCAACGTCGTGGATGTCACCAACTACGTCATGCTCGAAACAGGCCAGCCCCTGCATGCGTTTGACTACCACCTGATTGCCGGGGGCGGCGACGGCAGGCCGACGATCGTCGTGAGACGCGCTGCGGCCGGGGAGAAGTTCACAACACTGGACGGCCAGGAACGCACGATGATTGGTGACATGCTTTTGATCGCCGATGAACAGAAGGGCATCGCCCTGGCTGGAGTCATGGGTGGTGCGAACACCGAGATTCGGGAGGACACTGCGGATGTCTTGATCGAGAGCGCCTCGTTCCTGCCGACAAACATCCGGCGCACCAGCAAATCACTCGGTCTGCGGAGCGAGTCCAGCTACCGTTTCGAGCGTGGTTGTGACATTGCGATCGCTGACTATGCGAGTCAGCGTGCCGCACAGCTCATTCTTGAAACTGCCGGTGGCACGCTTGTTCCCGGCGTGGTGGATGCCTGCCCCAAGGTGCCCGGGGGCAAGGTCATCACGCTCCGGCATGACAAGGTTTCAGCCCTCCTTGGGGTGGAAATCCCCACCGACAAGCAATCGCAGATGCTGCGAAGCCTGGGTTTGAGTGTCCACGAATCATCCGGGCAGGATCAGACCTCCTACCGCGTTCCCACCTTTCGGGTGGACCTCAAGCGTGAGGTGGATCTCATCGAGGAAATCGCCCGCCTGCAGGGTGTGGACAAGATTCCCAGCACGCCACCCCGTGGCGCTCTGGGGGCGCATGCTTTTGATGCGGTCTATGACCATTTGTCAGCGGTGCGCCGGTTGTTGACCGGCCTGGGGCTGGATGAAGCGCAGGGGCAGACGCTGATCAGCCGTGCGGATGCGGGCAATGTGCCATCCGAGAGGATCGTTGAACTGGCAAACCCGCTCAGTTCGGACATGGATGTCTTACGACCCAGCCTGATCCCCGGCCTGCTGACCATTCTCCAGCACAACCTCAGTCACAAGAACAGCGACCTTGCTCTGTTTGAAGCCGGACGTGTGTTTCTGCGACCAACGGCGGGCGGGGGATCCACGGTGGAGGAGCGGCGCGTGGCCCTGGTGCTTACCGGCCAGCGCAATCCCGGTTTCTGGGAGGGCGACGGGCGCGATGCGCGGTTTGATGCGGCGGATTTGAAAGGTGTCGTCGAGGCTCTGATTGAATCCTTCGGGCTGCGGGGTGTGAGCTACACCAGGGTTGAAGCGCCGGGCGAATTCTTCATTGAATCCGCCACTGTTGCACTGGGGGGCAAGCTGCCGCTCGGCGAACTGGGCCAGTTGCACCCGAAGCTGGCGAGGCAGTTCGATTTGCGCGACCCGGTGTTCATTGCGGAACTGCGCCTGGACGAACTGCTGGCCCGATCCAACACCTCCAGGTCGTTCAAACCGCTGCCGCACCTCCCCAGCGTGCGTCGTGATGTGGCCATGATTGTTCCTGAGACGGTGACGCACGCCGCTGTCATGGATGCTGTGCGCAAGACGAAACCTGCCAACCTCGAAAACGTGGAACTGTTTGATGTCTTTCGGGGCAAGCACGTGCCCGAAGGCCAGAAGAGCCTCGCCTACGCGTTTACGTATCGGGGTTCGGAAAAGACGTTGACCGATGCCGAGGTGAACGCCGCGCACATCAAGGTCGTGGAAGCCTTCCGCCAGCAGTTGAAGGCGGTTGTCAGGGAATGAAGCTACCGGTCGGACTCCGCAACAGGAACGCTCCTGCCGGTTTGGGCGGAATCCTGCGCCGCGGGAACGCTCGCAGTGGTTGCAGCAGGCTCCGTCTTCCTGCGTTTGCTGGCGATGTAGTCCTTGGTGTGTTGCAGCAGCCGTCGCGCCCAGACAAATTCCGTCGCCAGAATCCCCAGACCGGCCAGAATCACCAGCAACCCCGGCCCCGGTGTGAAGATCATGGCGATTCCCAGCAGCAGCACAGTCCCGCCGATCACCGCGATCACCACGCCTCTGGCGTATCGCAGTCCATGGCGCGCGATGCGCAGCCAGTAGGGATCGGGGGAGGCGCTCATCCCAGGGCTACACCAGCTTTTGAAGGCCCTTGTCTTCGGCAAGCTTCGCCACCAGTTGCTTGACCTTCTGGGCCTGGCTCTTGTGGGCCAGCAGCACGGCGTCATCGGTCTGCACGAGGATGGAATCACGCAGGCCGACCACGGCGATGGGAGTGCGGTTCCGGGTGCGTGCGTCAAAGATGATGTTCCGTGCCGCATCCACGTGGATGAAATCGCCCACGGCGCAATTGCCCTCAGGGTCGGCTTTGAGGTGATGTGCCAGCGAAGTCCACGAACCAAGGTCGTCCCAGCCAAAATCACCGTCGGCCACCACCACGTTGTGGGCCTTTTCCATCAGGGCGAAGTCGATGCTGATCTTCTTGATGCCCGGATATTCTTTTGCAAGCACCTTGGAGAGCTTGGTGGGGGAGCTGGCCGCATCGAACCACCGATGGCAGGCATCGAGCATCTCCGGCTGATGCTTTTGCAGTCCCTCGGTGATCGTCACGAAGCTCCAGATGAACATGCCGGCGTTCCAGCGGTATTGGCCGCTGTTCAGGTATTCGAGCGCCTTTTCAAAATACGGCTTCTCCACGAACTGTTCAGCGCGATGGAACACGGATTTGTAGGGCTTCGCACCGTGTGGGGGGGGCAGGGGTTCGCCCACCTTGATGTAACCATATCCCGTGGCGGGTTCGGTGGGCTTGATGCCAATGGTGACGATGGCCTGGCCGCGTGAGGCGAGATCGAAGCAGTCACCAAGAACGCGCTGGAATTTCTTTTCATCCGGGATGACATGATCCGCCGGGAGCACTGCCATGACGGCTGTGGTGGAGCGCGCTCCCACGAGAGCCGCGCCCAGCGTGACTGCAGCGCAGGTGTCGCGCCCGACTGGTTCGGCGATCACGTTTGCCTTCGGCAGTTTGGGCAGTTGTCTGCGCACTTCCGGGGCCTGTGTCTCGTTTGTGATCACGAGAATGTTCTGCAACGGCACCAGGGGAAGCACGCGGGCGACGGTTTGCTGCAGAAATGACAGTTTCCCGAGAAGTGTGATGAGCTGCTTGGGCGTTTTCTCGCGGCTTACCGGCCAGAACCGCTCGCCGCGTCCCCCGGCCATGATGATGACGTAACGATCCTGTGTGGAGGGCTTCTTTCTTGTGCTCATCCTGTTCCTCCCTGTTGTTGTGTGTTGAGCGGGTTTCAGGCGGATTTCACAGCGTCTGCGAGCGATTTTACAAAACGACTCACGCGCGGCACGAGGTCGGTGGATTTCCCATGCTCGGCGATCTGGTTGACAATGGCGCTTCCCACCACAACGCCATCTCCCATGG
>CAYQCZ010000240.1:0-6859 GCA_964415955.1 uncultured Verrucomicrobiota bacterium
ACGATCAGAGAAGGAAACTGGAGGAGTTCGGGCAGTCCACTCATGAACATTACGCCAAGCGCATCGTTGGATTTGTGGAGGATCGACTGGAGAAATTCAGAGAATCCTGCCAGAAGCATCTCAAGGAGCAAATGGCTGTGCATGAGGATCGTTGGAGCCGGGAAATCGAGCAGGCAGACGCTGCACTTGATGCGTGTGACCGCCTGAGCCAAGAACTGGCCTCACTCCAGAAAGCAGCTGCAACTTTCCCCAAGCAGTAATCCCCGGCAATTTCAATTCGGGCAGTAACAGGCTTCCGCAGCAGGGATCCCCACGTCCGTTCGCCCCCCCGCAACCGCCCCTCGATTCGTGTTATGAATTCATGACAGGGATATTGTCCCTGTCAGGTTGATCCATCCCCGGATCTGCTTCATGACGCAAATAGAAACCCTTCCTCTGGAAAGGAGAACCCCCTGATGGAAAGTCCACCCCTGGTGGCGGCGGGCCTGTTGACACTGGTTGTCTGGCTGGCGTCCGCCTCCGCCCTGATCGTCGTGTTCGTGGTGTCCGTCCTCCTGTTGCTCTGGTGGCTGGTGCGCCGGATGAAAAACCGCTCCACTCCTGCGGAGCCCGAGCCGTCCGAAGAACGCTTCAGCGACCGCGCCATCACCGGCACCTTCCGCTCTGCCCTGCCCACCCTGACCCCGGAACTGCATCTGGAAGTGGCCAGCTCACGGCAGCTCGAAGTCTTCCGGCAATCCGACCAGCGCACCGCCTTCTGGGGCTGCCTGGACCTGGGGACCAACGAAGCCGAGCTCCGTGTGCCTGTCACCTACCGCTACCGCGTGTCCCTTCGCCAGCCCTGGCGGCTGGGCGTCCGGCGCGGTGTGGTCCTGGTGCACGCCCCGCCCCTGGAACCCGCCCTGCCCGTGGCCATCGACACCAGCGTCTTGGAACAGCACCTGACGCGTGGCTGGCTGCGACTGCCCCCCGCCGACCTGGCCGCGAGCACGCTGCGGGAACTCTCGCCGGTCCTGGAAAGGCTGGCCCGCGATCCCCAGCGGCTGCAGCTCGTGCGGGAAACCGCCCGGGCCTCCGTGGCCGGCTTTGTCCGGCAATGGCTGGTGCGCGAAGGACGCTGGGGCCGCAACGGATTCCAGCAGGTGCACGTGACCTTCAGCGACGAATCGATCGAACTGGAAGACCCCTCTGGACCACGCCGCACACTTCCGGACCGCTGGTGATCGGAAGCGCCCTGTCGCCTCCCGTCCTCACCGCAATGCGCTCCCGCCTCAACTCACGAACCCTCCCGAACCCAGTTCCCTGAAACCACAACCCACACACAAACCCAACAACGAACGAAAGGAATCCCATGGCCCTCATACTCGAAGCCAACTACAGCAAAAAGATCGGCCTGCCCGGCTATTCATCCCATCAGTTCAGCCTCTCGTTGAAGGCTGAGATCACCGACCTCAACCAGGTGCCCGCTGAAGTCACACGCCTCTATCGTCTGTTGCAGGACGGTGTGGATGGCAGCATCAAGGAAGTCGGCTGGCTGCCCGAAGTGAAGAACGGCAACGGCAATGGCCACACCAACCGCACCAACGGCAATGGCAATGGCAACGGTCATCATCCAACTGAACAATGGGACTGCACACCCAAGCAACGCGATCTCATCCTCAAGATCGTGGAAGAGCACCAACTGGACAAAAACCTCATTGAGCAGCTCTCCACTGATCGCTACGGCAAGTGTGTCAAACGGCTCAACAAGCTCGAAGCCTCCGCGTTGATTGAGGAGTTGTTCGAGAAATACCCCCGTCAACGCACCAACCATCCACCCCGCACCCCCCAACCCCAGCGATGACTGCTGTTGAAGTTGAATCGAAACCGAGAGGTTCAACCATCGAAACGCTGCAACAAACCGTTTCAGCCAGCCGGTTGAACACCTGGCTGACCTGTCGTTTGAAGTTCTGGTTCCGGTATGTCGCCGGGATCACCAAACCGAGGACGGCATCGTTGTATGTCGGCCACACCGTTCATGGCGCGTTGAAGCTGATGAACAAGGCCCGTTGGAGGAAGGAGGAGTTGTCTGTTGATCAACTGCACACCCACTTCGATCAACTGTGGATCAACGAACAGGCCAGAGAAACTGTTCAATGGAAAGACGGAGAAGAATCGGCTGAACAACAAACTGCCTGGTCGCTGGTGGATCTCTACATCAAACAATCGCCGATACCGCCCAACGAACAACCCGAAGCCGTGGAAGTCCCGCTGGAGGCTGACCTCAGCCACCATGGACTTCCCCGGTTGATCGGCATCGTTGATCTCGTGCGGGCGGGAGGACGGATTGTGGATTACAAGACAGCCGCCCAGACACCCAACGACGAGAAGGTGGTTCACAACAACGAACTCCAGCTCACCTGCTACTCCCTGTTGTATCGGGAATCGACTGGACGGGTGGAAGGCGGTCTGGAACTCCATCACCTCATCAAGACGAAAACACCCAAGCTGGTGGTTACCCAGCAGGGGCCTGTGGATCAGCGACAGCAAGCCCGTCTGTTCAAGCAGATGGAAAGCTACGTGGAAGGACTGGGCAGGAATGACTTCATCCCCTCACCGGGACTGCAATGCATGGCCTGCAACTACTTCCGCGAATGCCGTCGCTGGGGCTGAGCAACGAACAACCAATAACCAACAGCCGGACATCGTTCCACGGTGTCCGGCTCTTTTCATTCACAACCAATGCAAAAGCTCATCACTGACCTGCTCAACAAGCTGGCACCGGTGTTGAAGAGTGTGTCCAAAGCCGATGCGTTGTTGCTCGATTACTTCGACGACAAGATCGCGTTGATTTGGACTGCTGAACACATCCACCGGGCGGCCAACGAGCAGAAGACTGTTCTGACCGAAGCTGAAGCCCGCAGGATCCTCACCACCCTGTTGAAACACTACAATCCGCAGTATGGACTCCACTGGCAGGATGTTGTAGAGGCCATCCAACAGAGCGGTTTCGGAAGGGACATGCGGAGGAACGAGCTGAAACGCTTCATCCACAAGGACGAAATCACCATCGAACCACCCTCCAGCAGAAAGGCCCGTCGATGAATCCGAGGCTGCTCAAAGTGGAACCGATGGCCGAATCGTTCAACCAGCCTGTCACCAAGACGATGATCCGGCTGAAGGGACGCTGGCTGAAACTGGCTGGCTTTGCGGAAGGCAGCCGGGTCGAAGTGCATTGCAATCAGCCGGCAGTGTTGATCGTCAGGGGTGCCGCACTGGACAAACCCTGAAACCGGGTCCACCTTACATCCAAGACAGCACCGTGGTCGTTTCCTCGGCGGCAATCCCCACGCCGCCACCTCCTTGGCGACCCGGTGCTGTTTTACCTTCCTGATCGTCCTCGTCCTCCCCCTCGTGCTCGTCGTCGATCAACCCACACTCGTGGACGAGGACGAACCAAAGCCGCTGCAGGCACTGAAGGCACAGACAGATCACTCCTGAGCCTTGTTGAGCCTCTGTGCGGCCATCGCCCATCCGTGTTCATTCGTGAAATCCGTGTCTTTCCCCTCAACCCCCAACCCACAGAAAGGAACCCCATGATGGCAACCGCAGAAGAACTCAAAACAACCAGCCTGTATTACCGTGAAGGCTCCAGCGACAAGGAATACCACGTCGCCATTGAAGCCAGAGAGCACGGTTACGCCGTCAACTTCGCCTATGGCCGGCGTGGTTCGACCTTGAGCACCGGCACCAAGACGGCAGCACCGGTCCATTACGATGCCGCGTTGCTGATCTTCGAGAAGCTGGTCCGTGAGAAGAAGGCCAAAGGTTATACCGAAGGCGCTGATGGAACACCATATCAGCACGCCAGCAAACAAACATCCGGTCTGCTCCCTCAACTCCTCAACAGCATAGATGAGGATGAAGCCAGCCGGTTGGTCAGTGATCCGCGCTGGGCCATGCAGGAGAAGCTGGATGGCCGCCGGTTGATGCTGCGCCGTGACCACAATCACGTGGAAGGCATCAACAAGAAGGGATTGATCACCTCCATCCCTTCGACCGTGGCCCACACCGCCCTCAACGAACTCAACGGCAGCTTTGTGATCGATGGCGAGATCATCGGTGACACGTTGCATGCCTTTGACCTGCTGTTCCTCAACGGCAGGGATCTGAGGAGCAGCAGTTATGAACGCCGTTATGTCGCGTTGTTGAACCTGCTGGCGGGTGGGCTGCCCAAGCACATCAAGCCCACCTCCGTGTGGATTGATCCCAACGACAAACTGGGCTGGCTGCACACCTTGAAGCGTCAGAACGCTGAAGGCGTGGTGTTCAAGCTGTTGTCAGCTCCCTGCGCCTCTGAACCAGGGACGGGAGGGTTCATCGTTCAATGACGGTGAATCCTCCCTCCTCCAACCATGAAGGACATCCAGCCCGTTGTTTACGGGGCTGGCATCCTGCTGGGTCTGGTCATCCTCTGGCATGTCTGGCCGTTCATCATCGGCGGACTCGCCCTGGCCGGCCTCTGGTGCCTGCTCAACCATCACAGCAACCACAACAACCGCCGGCCACCCCGTTGCCGGTAGAAAGGAATCATGCAATCCCCATTGCTGCCCCTGCTCACACGCGAAGGGGTGCTCATCAAAGTCAGCGTCCGTTACTGGCGCGGCTGCAAGAAGTTGAAAGCCGAGGACATCGGCCTCAACCACGACGACGTGTCCGACCGGCTCATCAGCCTGGGACACAAACGCCTGTTGCCCAAGGAATCCACACAGCCACTGGCCGTGCTGGAAAGCCGTGCCCATGCGTTGATCGAAGCCAACACGTTCCCGTTCCTCGGCCATCTCGGCCACTTCCTGCCCAATGCGAGGCTGGAGGAGTTCAGCGCGAGGTTGAAAGGGATCGAAACAGAGTTCTGGAAGGCCCGGAACGACTTCCTCGAGCGTTATTCCACGCTGCGGCAGTCGGCTTCCAGGGAATGGCAGGCCATGGCGTTGAAGCTCGTCAAAGACCCTCAGCGGCTGCTGGCCAGCATTGAAGCGTCCTTCCCGTTGCCGCAGTAGATGAACCGTTATTACGGGTTCGAGACGCACCTGTTCCAGATCCACGTTCCGGAGTCACTGGCGGTTGATCTCATCACCACAGCGGACCAGCAGGCCGTCATCAACGCCCGCCAGCAGGCAGCCCGGGAAGCCGCAGCGAAGATACGCTCGGATGGTGGAGTGTCCCTGGAATCCAACGCCTGCACAACTCTGTTGAATGACACTCTGTTGAATGCACCAGTGCCGGTTCGCATCTACGTCGTTTTGCCCACGTTTTCATCTCGCTCCGCAACAGTTCCAGATCCCTGGCGGTCAATGTGGTTTGCTCCACAAACTTTCCATCCTCATCAAACCGGAGCAAGGCGGCATCCAATTGCGGCTTCGCCTGGCGCATCACCTGGACTGGCTGGCGCGCTGGGTCCGATCTGGTCGGCATTCCCCATCATCAGTCCTCCCCAGACTGGGATTAGGGGGAACCCCCCCAATGGCGGGCGGCGGTGCAGGGACTACATTTGCCGAATGAAGCTTAAAAATAGGAAAACAATGAAGGTGTTCGCCGGATTCATGTTGGTGGCTGGCATGGCATTTGCCGACCTTTTCACAATCGGCGGTTTTACATTCAATGACGACAACTCGGTCACAACCGCCTCCGTGGTGGAGGGCAGCCCAAACGTCGATACGCACTCGGCACCTCTGTTCGCGGGCAAGGACGACCTCCGGCCGTTTGCTTCCGGAGGTGCTCCCGATGCCTTTCTCAATTTCAAGCGGGATAAAACAATTGGAAGACTCTTGGGAGGCATGCGCACGCGCAAGGCCTCGGGGAATCCGTCACTGTTAGTGAGTTTCCCGGGCAGGAAACACGGTCCGCCCTGGGCCAATGTGGATCGTTGCACCATTGAGTTGACCTGGAGTGGCAAGGGGTTGCGCAACAAGTCGGGACCCGACTTCGTCATCTACGAGGTCGGCAAGTCGGAGGGCATGGCCGTGTCGGTCAGGAAAGCGGGTTCGACAGAATTCACAGCGGCACGTTCCAAGTTCGCCAGTTTTATGGACCTGCAGCACAACGCCACCTCGATCGCTTTCGATCTGTCCAGTTTCGGCCTTGGCAATGGTGAAATCATCACGGCCATCCGCATCCGCAATTTGTTCAATTCGCAAGCCAGCGCGGGTGAGGACAAAGTGGATGCTCCCAGCGGCGAGGGCGGGATCATGAATCCGGCAGATTCCGGTTACTCTTCAGCGGCCACACTGACGGCGCGACTGATCGGCACGGACCTGGGAACAAACAGTTATCCCGTCAAATCCGCCGACGAAGGCGGTGGCCGGAAATTCGGCACCGACAGTCTGGATGCGGACATCGTGTTCGTCGTCGGCCTGCACGACATCGAATCGCTGGGCGGGAATCCAGCCACGATCACCAGTATCAATGAGTAGCGAACGGCAGACGCCTGGAGAAGCCCCGGCAGGTGTTTATCCACGGTTGTCGGCTTGACTGGGCCAGCCCGCAAACCCTGATGCGTGCGGCCAGGTTGAATGAGAGAAGGTAGCTTTCCGGCCACAAAGCGCCACTGGGGCAAGTTGCGGGGTACAATTGCGGGTTGATTTACCATGGCGCCTTGAGCAAGGCGGCAACACTCCCGGTACGGAGCAATCAGAAGACATGAGAGAATACTGGGACCATCACTTTGGCGACGACTGAGTACAAACAACAAAACGACGAGACATATGAGGATTAAAAACTTGGCAATGGTGCTGGCTCTGACGATTGCGAGCACGCTAGCGGTCTCGAAAATACGGGGCCAAACGCTAAAACTTGGGCAGCTTACTCCACAACCAACAAC
>CAYQCZ010000241.1:0-6855 GCA_964415955.1 uncultured Verrucomicrobiota bacterium
GGCGCTGGCGGTGGTGGCCGTGCAGATCGGTCATCTGGGCAGTTTCGAGGCGTTTCTCGTGGCGGTTGCCCTTGCGGGTCTCATTCAACTGGCCCTTGGCGCATTCCGTGCCGGATTCATTGCAGCCTTTTTTCCGCTCAGCGTCATCAAGGGGCTGCTGGCGGCCATCGGCGTGATTCTCATCCTCAAGCAGATTCCCCACCTGCTGGGGCATGATACCGATCCGATGGGGGAGAATTCCTTCGTCCAGACGGATGGTGAAAACACGTTCAGTGAACTGATTGTTTCCATGCTGGACCTGCATCCGGGCGCAGTCCTGGTGAGCGTGGTGTCGGTCGCGCTGATCATTTGCTGGGACAAGCTCAAGTTCCTGAAGAATTCGCCGTTGCCCGCGCCGCTGGTCGTCGTAGTGGGCGGCGTGATCATGAATTACGTGTTCCAGCAACTGGGCGGCGGGCTGGTCATCCAGCCGAGCCATCTGGTGGCGGTGCCTGTTTCGAAAGGCCCCATGGATTTCCTGGACCTGGCGTTGACCTCGCCGGACTGGTCCGCTCTCAGCAATTCGAAGGTTTACATCGCCGCCATCACCGTCGCGATCGTGGCTTCACTGGAAACGCTCCTCAACATCGAGGCCGTGGACAAGATCGACCCCAAGCAGCGCGTGTCGCCGCCCAACCGCGAGTTGGTGGCGCAGGGTGCGGGCAATCTGGCGTGCGGTCTGCTCGGCGGGCTGCCCATCACGAGCGTCATCATCCGCAGCAGCGTGAACATCAATTCCAAGGCGGAAACCAAGCTCAGCGCCATCTGGCACGGCGTCCTGCTTCTGGGCTGTGTGATGATGGTGCCCGGTTTGTTGAACATGATCCCGATGGCCGCGCTGGCCGCGATCCTTTTGATGACGGGTTTCAAGCTGGCCAGTCCCAAGCTCATGAAGCAGATGTGGAGCGAGGGGCCGAAGCAGTTCCTGCCGTTCTTCATCACCATCCTGGCCATCGTCCTGACCGACCTGCTTGTGGGGGTGTTGATCGGTCTTGCGGTTTCCATCGGGTTCATCCTCCACAACAACGCCCGACGGCCTCTGCGCCGCATCATGGAGAAGCACGTCAGCGGGGATGTCATGCACATCGTCCTTGCCAACCAGGTGAGCTTTCTGAGCCGCGCGTCCCTCGAACAGGCGCTGCGCAGCGTGCCCGAGGGCGGCCATGTGCTGCTTGACGCCGACAACACGGACTACATTGATCCCGACGTGCTGGACATGATCACGGATTTCAAGAACACGACATCGAAGGCGCTCGGCATCAAGCTCAGCTTCCGCGGGTTCAAGGACATGTATCCCCAGCTGGAGGATCACATCCAGTATGTGGATTACTCGTCCCGCGAGGTGCAGAAGGAGCTCACGCCGGAGCGCGTGCTCCAGATTCTTCAGGAGGGGAACCAGCGGTTTCTGTCCAACACGCCGCTCACCCGCGACCATCATCGTGTCAAGGACGCGACCTCCGCAGGGCAGTTCCCCATGGCCGCGGTGCTGGGCTGCATTGACTCGCGTGCGCCTGCCGAGGTGGTGTTCGACCTGGGGATTGGCGACATCTTCAGCGCGCGTGTGGCGGGCAACATCGCCACGCCGGAACTTCTCGGCAGTCTGGAATACGCCTGTGCCGTTGTGGGCTCGAAATTGATCGTTGTGATGGGACACACCAGTTGCGGCGCGGTCAACGCCGCCGTGGACCTGCTGGCCGTGTCCAAGAAGGCCAGTGAAGCCACCCCCTGCTGCAACCTCGACGGCCTCGTGTCGGAAATCCAGCAGGCGGTGGACACCGCCGGACTCAAAAAGCCGGATGCATGGGGTTCGCCCGCGGAAAAGGCCGCCTACGCGAATGATATGTCACGGCGCAACGTGATGCGGACCATCAGAGTCATCCGCGAGCGCAGCGCCACACTCGACAAACTCGTGCGTGAGGGGGCGGTTGCCATCGTGGGCGCCATTTATGACGTGCACAGCGGCAGTGTGGATTTTTTCCAGACGGCGGACTCCAGCGCCAAGCCCCTTCCCGTGCCTGCTGTGAAGCTTTCCTGAAGCGGCAAGTTTTGCTCAGACGGCTTGTGGCACACCGGCCTCCGTGCGGGGGCCGGGATGCACCCAGTCCGCAAACCCATGCCAGGTGTCATTCACCATGTCCGCGAAATGCTCATGGGCGGCGAGCGCCTCGCTCATCAGTCCGTCCTCACCGGCTGAGGTGATCTCCACCCGTGTCACGGAATGCACCCATGGCTGGGGGCAGACCTCAGAACCGGCACGCAGGAAACAGCGTTGATCCAGACGCATCAGAAGGCCCGCTCCGCAAGGTGAGCACCGGGCTGTGGTGTGGATGCAGACGCTCCACACCGCCGTGCGTCCCGGCGTGACGCCCAGCCCCGACATGTCGCTCCGGCCCATTTCCGTTTCCAGATCGAGTATCGTTTTCATGCGGATTTGTCCCGGTGACTGCCGGTGAACGAGGCGGGTCTTGGGGCACACAATTCACCCAAGACCCGCCTTTCCTTCATCATGAAGGGTGTCCGGGCGCCTGTTCCATCCCGGACGCAATGCATGTTCACGCGCTCCTGTGACCGGGGCATGACACGCGGGTTACGAACGTGAAAAGACATGGCTGTGGCAGATGAGCATATGCCCGTGGCCTTTGTGGCGTTTGTTACCCCTGCGCTTTGGATCGTGGAGTGGGGTGGCGGAGCGAAGCCGCGACACCGTTTTCACCCTGGATCATGCTGCATGCCGGGGCGGCATGGCGTTTCACTTCCCGCCGCAGTCCACGATCGTCACCATCCTGTCGAGGCATGCGGCAGCGGTTGCGTTCTGATCAGCATGCTCCACGGCGCTGATGCCGGGATGCAGCCGTGCAGCAACTGCGTGGCGGTCGATTGAACCACGACGTTGAACGCCACAGTTTGCGGTCCTGTGTCCTGCCTTGTGCAGGCGCTGCCACAACCCCTTCACCGATTTGTTGTCCAACTGTCACACAGGGCATGCGCAGACTCTGATATTCATCGGGCATGTGCGCGCTGCGTTCAACAAAACGGCCGGGGTTTTCCCCCGAGGCCCTTGATCACAGCGCTGCACAGCCCCGGATTCTCATGGGTGCCGGGGTGGTTGGTTGGGTTCAGGGTGCGTGCCAGAGGGACCTGGCGCGCACCCAAACCCTGCCTTCAACCGATGCAAACCGTGGAGAATGGATGTTGAAGAAAATGTTCATTCGAAATGGCCGGATTCCGGATGACGCCCCTGTGTCACTTGAATGTAACAAATCTGGCGCATGTTTGCCACGGTGCATCCGCAGCCTTGGCCGCATGCAAAACCGGATTGGATGCATGGCGCTGGTCTTTCTCGCGGCAATCGGAGTGAATGCTGCAGAGGAGGGCATTGGCGATACGCGCGTTGTTCTTGAGAAGTGGGTGGAAACACGTCAGCTGATATCCCGCGTGAAAAGCGACTGGGACGCCGAGCGTGAGACGCTCCAGCAGACCGTGAAGCTGTATGAAGGCGATCTCGCCAAGCTCAAGGAATTGATCGCAGGAGTGGACACCTCAAACAAGCAGGCCGCCAGGGAGCGCACCGAGCAGGAAAAACTCAAGGTCGAGCTGGAAGCCGCATCGAAGAAAGCTGCCGAAGTCCTGGCCACCCTCGAAGGGCGCATGCGTGAACTGGTCAAGCGCCTGCCGCCTGCGCTGTTGGATTTCCCGGGCTTCTCCGAGTTCATCAAACGCCTGCCCGCAGATTCGTCCGACACCAAACTTTCCGTGTCGCAACGCGCGCAGACCATCGTCGCGATTCTCAGCGAGGTGGACAAGTTCAACGGGGCCATCACGGTCACGCCTGAGATTCGCAGGAATCCTTCCGGTGCGGAGGTGCAGGTGAAGACGCTTTATCTGGGCCTCGCACAGGCGTGGTTCGTGGATCAGGAGGGCACATTTGCCGGAGTCGGCACACCCGGCGCCAGTGGTTGGGAATGGACGTCGCAGCCGGAGCTGGCCGCGAAAGTTGCCAAAGCCATCGCCATTTACGAAAACGCCCAGCCCGCCGCGTTTGTGGGGCTGCCTGTCAAAATTCAATGAGCTTTTCCATGCGTTTGTCTCCCATCATCAGAGGTCTTGCCTTCGCATGTGCGGTTTCTTTCAGCACCGGCGCGCAGACCTTTTCAGCCGCGTCCACATCGGCCCGGCAGGATCTCGAGAAGGCCCTTGCCGAGCTGTCCAATCTTCAGAAGAAGGTGGCCGGTGAGAAAATCCCCCTCTCACAGCAGTTGAGCAAAGCCGAGGAGGAATTGTCCGCGGCCCGCAAGGAATATGACCGCGCCCAGCGTGCGCGTGACAATGAACTGGTCGATCTGAACTCCCTGAAAACAGAAGTGAAACAGACGCAGGACCAGATTGCCTACCTGGGCGGCCTGCTGACCGAATACGCACGGCTGTTCGAGACGCGTGTTCACATCGCGGAACTCGGGCGTTACGAGAAGGCGATTGGTGATGCAAGGTCTGCAACTGAGAACCCGGATTTGAGTCCTGCTGACCGGTTGGAGCGACAGCTTGGACTGGTGCGGTTGTCCATGGACCGTGTGAACGAACTGCTGGGTGGAGCGCAGTTCGAGGGCAAGGCTCTTACTCCTGCGGGTGTTCTGGAGAAGGGCCGCTTTGCACTGGCCGGACCGGTGGTGTTGTTTGCGAGCGATGAAAGCGGTGCAGCCGGACCCGCCCGCACCCAGATCAATTCCGCCGAGGCCAGCGTGGCGGACATCGGACCGGAGCTGATTCCGGCTGTGCGGGCCGTGGTCACCAGTGGAGCCGGAGAACTTCCGTTTGATCCCACGCTCGGCAACGCACTCAAGATTGCCGCCACAAAGGAGCCCTTGATGGACCACATCCGCAAGGGCGGGCCGGTGATGTATCCCATCGTCGCGATTGGCCTCGTGGCCATGTTAATTGCGCTGGTGAAGTGGCTGCAGTTGGCCGGCATTCGCACGGCCACCACCCGTGATCTGCAGATCATCCTCGACCGCCTGAATCGTGGCGATGACAAGGCGGCGATGGACCATGCCACGAGCATTTCAGGGCCTGCGGGTGATCTGCTCAAGGCCGCCGTGGCTCATGCGGACGAGAAGAAGGAATACATCGAGGAGGTGCTTTACGAGAAGATGCTCAACACGAAGCCGCGTCTCGAAAGGATGATGCCTTTCATCGCATTGACGGCTGCGACCGCCCCGCTGCTTGGATTGCTGGGCACCGTCACGGGCATGATCAACACCTTCAACATGATCAGCGTGTTTGGCACGGGTGATCCCAAGACACTTTCCGGCGGCATCTCCGAGGCGTTGATCACCACGGAATACGGGCTGATCGTCGCCATTCCCTGCCTGCTGGTGCATTCCGTGTTGTCACGCAAGGTCAAGGGCATCCTCGGCAGCATGGAGCAGACAACTGTCGCCTTCATCAACGGCGCGCCCGACCGGGCCGAAGCAATCGAACCATCTGGAGACGAACCCCTGGCCGGAGAAGCCGCTCCAGCCACAGCGTGAAGAAGAGAGGAAACATCATATGATCGAAAACCAGCTCGTAAAATTCGTCCACATCTGGGTGTCCGGCGGATGGACCATGATACCGCTGCTGCTCGTCAGCCTGTTCATCTACGGCTCCGCCGCCAGGCTCTGGGTGTATCTCGCGCGCCGTGGTTTCAACCGTGTTTCAGAAAAACAATGGCGTGCCTGGGTGCTGGACCCCGCCAGGGGCGAGGGCGAAGTGGGTGAAATGATCCGCTACACCCAGGATGAGGTCCGAAATGAGGATCAGATACAAAACCGGTTCTCCGAAATCCTGTCATCCAAACTGCCGGCCATTGACCGCTCGTTGCAATCGATCAATGTGATGGTGGGTGCTGCACCCTTGCTGGGTTTGCTCGGCACGGTGCTGGGCATGCTGGCCACGTTCCAGGGCATTGCCGTCGGTGGATCAAAGACCATGGACATGATTTCCTCGGGCATTTCCGAAGCGCTGATCACCACGGAAATGGGCCTGCTCATCGCTCTTCCGGGATATCTGTTCGCCTATCTCATCAAGCGCAAGCGCGATGAATACGAGGCCTTCCTTGCCAGCATGGAAAGTTTCACGCTCCTGGTCCACAAACGCCGCAGCGAGGGCGTGCCGATGGATCCGCCCGTTCCTCCTCCCGCAGTGGAAGTGACCGACATGCCCGAACTCACACCGCAGGCGGCCTGATGCCAGTCTGGAATCTCCTAGCATGCGAAACCGTCGCGCCATCACCGACACCGAGGAGTTGAACGAGATCAACATCTCGCCGCTCATCGACATGGTGTTCATCCTGCTGATTTTCTTCATCGTCACCACGGTGTTCGTCGAGGAAACCGGCGTGGACGTGGACAAGCCGCAGGCCTCCACCTCGGTGAATCTGGAAAAGAACAGCATCCTGCTCGCCATTACTTCCGGCGGCCAGGTGGTCTATGGCGGTCGCGAAATCGGCATCAGCGGCGTGCGTTCGACCGTGCGGCGGTTGATTCAAAAAGATGCAATGCCTGTGATCATCCAGGCCGATCAAAAGGCCCCCGCAGGGATGCTGGTCAGAGTCATTGATGAAGCCAAGCTGGGCGGGGCCAAGGTGGTCAGCCTGGCGGCGGAAAAGTGATGCCGTCGCCCGGCTGACAACAGTTTCCTGCGGAGCGGCCACATTCATCCAACGCCATGCGCAAAGTCTTCACACCACCACCCGTCAGCGGCGGCCGTTTCTGGCCGGTCGTGGGTGCGGTGCTGGTCACGCTCGGTGCGCATGCGGTCTTCGTCGCCGCCTTCGGATGG
>CAYQCZ010000242.1:0-6047 GCA_964415955.1 uncultured Verrucomicrobiota bacterium
TGACTCTTTTGCCCTGGCGGGCTTTACCATTTTGGACGCGCCTGTCTATGACCGCAGCCTCTCCGCGGAAGTGCTGGCGGACCACCTCAAGATTGTCACGGAGCAGCTGGGGACGCGCTCCAAGCACGTGTGCATGGCGTTGGGGCCGGGAGACTCGATGCTCCGCCATGCGGAACTTCCCATGGTTGGTGTCAACGACATGCGCCAGATGCTTCGTTTCGGCTCCAAGAACTATCTCCAGCAGGACATGCCGGATCACTTGTTCGACTGCCATATCCTGAGCGTGCCCCAGGGCGAGGCTGGCAAGGCGGCCAAGTGCAAGGTGCTGGTGGGAGGGGCGAAGAAAGCCCTGGTCACGGAGATTCAGTCGGCTGTCAAGCAGGCCGGTCTTCATGTGGATTCCATCACATCGAGCTTGATCGGACCTGCCAATGCCCTGGAATGCGCCATGCCGGACGTTTATTCCAAGGAAATCATCGCCGTCGTGGATTTTGGCTACAAGAACTCCAGCATCAGCATCATCATGCTGGGCGAGCTGGCCTTGAACCGGGTCGTGGGTTATGGCGCGGCAAAATTCACCACCGGCATTGCGGAGACCCTTGGCATATCAACCGCAGAGGCGGAGACCACCAAAATGTCCATGCCCCAGGAAGTGCAGGAGGCTGTGCAGCCGCTGCTGACGCCATTGGGGCGGGAGCTTCGCGCTTCAATCGATTTCTTCGAACACCAGAACGACAAGACCGTCAGCCAGGTGTTTTTCTGTGGTGGATCAGCCAAGTCGGAGGCGATTGTCCAGGCACTCCAGTCAGAGCTGATGGTGCCGTGCAAGAGTTTCAACCCGGCGGCAGCGCTCAGTTTGCAGCTCGACCCTCAACGCATGAGCGAGGTTGAGCTGGTCTCCCCCCAACTTTCGGTCGCCATCGGGGCGGCTTTATCGACCTTTTAGGATACCATGCCGATTCGGATAAATTTTCTGGCTGAAGAGCTGGCCGCCGAGCAAATGCGGCGCCAGGATCCGGTCAAACGCAATGTGGTGGGTGCCGCCGCCGTGGTGGGTTTGATGGTTGTCTGGGTGGTCGCCATCATCCTGCTGGGTTTGAAGGACAAGAGCGCCCTTTCAGAGAAGAACGCTGAATGGGAGGCCATGAAATCCGTTGTGGAAGAGGTGGAGGCGGACGAAAAGCTCATCAAGGCAACGGAGGGTCAGCTCATGTTGCTGAGCCAGATCGCCACCAATCGTTTCAACTGGGCGCCCGTTCTGAACGCGCTTCAACAGACCCTTCCGGAACACGTGGCCTTCACACGTTTTTCAGCAGACCAAAACTACATCGTCGTCATACCGCCCCCGCCGCCCAGGGGCAGCCAGGAAAAGCCCAAGCCTCCCACCGCCACCCAGCGGATATCCTTCCGCGTGAGGGCGGTGGACACGGGCGACCGGGCGGATCGTCATTATGCCACCTTCATGAAGAATTTGAGCACGTTTCCCTATTTTGCCGAGAACCTGGTCAAACCAAACGGGGTTCGCTTTGCCCAGCCGCCAACGGTCGGACCTGATCCGAACGATCAATCGAAGATGATTGTCTCATTCGAACTGGAGTGTGTTTATCCCGAGGTCGTCAGGTAAATTCAATGAACAAGCTCTCAAAAGAGAAAATGCAGCAGATCATCTTGGTATGGATGGTTTGCCTGGTGGTGGTGGCGCTCATCTGGATGTTCGGAGTCAGATCGCTTTCCTCGAAGCGCAAGGAGACGTCCGACTCCGTTGAGGCGGTGCAGTCCAAGATTGACGACGGCAACAAGAAGAAGTCACGCAAGGATGCCTCCAAGAAGAAGCTCGAGGTTTTGCAGCAGGAACTCAAAGGTGTGGAGGATGGCATGGCCTCCGGGGAGTTGTTTGCCTGGATTGACTCCAAGCTCAACGATTTCATCACCCAGAATCTGCTGGAAGTTGACATACCTTCCAAAACACGCGGTGAAATCGTGGATGTCGGGATCCTTCCAAGGACGGATCCTTACAAAGGAGTGCGATATTCCGTTCGTGGGACCGCCTATTATCACGATTTCGGCCGGTTTGTTTCGATGTTTGAAAACGCTTTCCCCTACATGAGGCTTCAGAACATCGAACTGATGCCCGGGGGGCAGTTCGACAACACGGGGGATCCCGAAAAACTGACTTTCCGGATGGATATTGTTGCGCTACAAAAGCCTGCCGAAGCGGTTGTGTCGGCTGACACCTCCAAAGCCAAGAAATGAGAGAGGCCATGAAAAAAACATCCACCCCCTTCATGGTTTTCGCTGCCGGCATTGCCGGATGTCTCCTTCTCTCACCGCTGCTGCCGCAAGTGCAGGGTGCCGATGCCAAAAACGAAGGCAAGCCTGACAAGGATTCCACCAACACCGCCCCGTGGCGGGTGAGCTTTTCGAAGTCCGAATTTGTTGGTTTTCCCGACATCAAGGACCGCTCAAAATACAAAGGCTTCACAGACCCGTTTTTTCCGAAGACCGAACGCATATTTCCCAGGCCCAAGACGCCCCCGCCGACTGTTCCCGCCCCCCAGGCTCCCGCGAATGCGACGGATGTCGCCGCGAACGCCCCGGCAAAGCCGGAGCCTCCGCCCCCGCCGCCCCCTCCCAAGTGGCATGAAGGCTTTTCGGTCACAGGTGTGCTTGGCAGCCGTTCGGCGAGGCTTGTCATCGTTCAAGTCGGCGGGGATGCCTATTATTTCAGGTCGGGAGCAACCAAGGAAGTCATCACATCCAAGGGTCCCGTCAAGGTCACTTGTCTTAAAATCAACGATGACACGGTGGAATTGCGCATGGATGGCGAAAAGGACATTGCGGTTCTTGAGCTTCCTTGATGCAAGCCGCGCATGTCCCTTTGCCAGGTCGGCGAATCAGCTAACGAATAGAAATGGAAATGGCCTTAGAGAAACCAACCGAGCGATCCAGCATGAAAACACAATTTGCAATCTTCCTGCTTGCTGCGCTGATGGCTGCGCAGTCCGCCGGCCACGCTCAAACGTCCGCAAAGCCGGCGGGTGCCGGCAGTGAAAAAACGGATGTGAACATCAAGAACACCCCGATCGACCAGGCCCTCCGTGCCCTGGCCGAGATGGCGGGTGTCAATCTCGACATTGATCCCAAGATCACCACGACCGGGGTGGGGCCGGATGGCAAGACTCCGCTTCCTGCAAAACCGGTGACGATTTCCTACGCGGACATCCTGCCTTTCGATGCCTTGCTTCTGACGGTCGGAAACAACAACCTTCAGATCACGACCAACCAGCTGAGTTCAGGGGTGGCTTATCGCGTGAGCGAAACGGATGGCAAGGCGCTTCCGCCGCTGGTGACCGAGGTGTTCCAGCTCCAATACGGGACCACGAACATCGTTCCGGTGATCTCCGGAACCTTTGAAAACCCCAGCCGCTCCAAGGTCATCGCCAACGAGCGGTCCAGCCAGCTTGTGGTTGTGGCCACGGAAAAGGAAATGCAGGTCGTTCGGATGCTGGTTGAGAAGCTTGATCTGGCCCCTTCCCAGGTGTTGATCGAGGCCAAGATTCTGGAAACCTCCATCAATCCCCGCAGCGCCCGCGGCATCGACTGGGCGGGCACGCTTCAGGAGCAGAACTTCGGCTATGGCAATGGAACCACCACCGGCACCGGCACGACCTCGATTCCGGGGACCGCAGGGGCGGGCTCAACCACGGCGGGCGGGCGGCCGATCGGCGGTGCAACCTCGGCGGCCACCGAGGTGTTGAGCCTTACTCACACCCTTGGTGTTGCAGGCATCACAGCGAACACCCTCAACGGGTTCAACCCGGCCATCGGCATCCTCAATGCGGATGGCGTCCGCGGCGTGCTGTCATTCCTGAATTCGCATTCGGAGACGGAAGTGATCTCCACCCCATCGACGGTCACCCTGGACAATCAGCAGGCGAAGCTTGAGGTGGTCCGTTCCTTCCCCATCTTCACGCAGAATCCGGGTTCCGCACAGGTGGCGGCGACGACCACCCTCACTTACTCCAACGTGGGCACCATCCTGATTGTCACCCCGCGAGTGGCAGCCAACAGCAACATTGCGCTGAAGGTTGCCCCTGAAGTGTCCAACATTGACGGGCAGAATTCCCAGACCATCGGCGGCACCTTGAACGTGGCCAATGTCTTTGCCTCGCGCAAAATCGAGACGCAGGTGCTGATTCCCAGCGGCAACACCCTGGTGATGGGCGGCTTGGTCAGCGACACCAGCATCAAGGCCAATTCCAAGGTTCCCATCCTGGGGGACACGCCCGGGTTTGGTCTGCTGTTCCGGCGGGACACAAAGGAGCGCACCAAGCAAAACCTGCTGGTGTTCATCACGCCTACGATCGTCCAGGATTTTGACTTTCAATACAGCCCGAGCAAGTTCCTCCGGAACACGGCGGACTTCGAGTCAAAGCCTGAGGAAGGGCCTTGGGACAGCGGCAAACCCATGAAGTGGGGCAAATCCGGCAAATAAAACCGGGAATGGTCATGTCCCTGCTATCAACCGGTGCGAACGAACAGAGCCTTATGAAGAGTCTGCCTCATTCCAACGAAGACCTTCGCGCATCGCTTCCACACGGCGTGTCAGGTCTGGCGGTGGCCTGCCTGTCCGTGCTGCTTTCCCTCGGGCTTTTTGCCTGTTCGGTTGTCGCGGCAACCGTGACCACAGTGGGTGGCGGGCGGGTTGTCGTGGGCGGTTCTGACTCCGGGCATGCAGACGGCAACACGTTCCTGGTCTCCCAGTTCAACCTGCCCTCAGGTCTGGCAATCAGCCCGACTGGCAATCTCCTTTTTGTGGCGGACTCAGCCAATCTGGCCGTCCGCAAGCTGGACCTGGCTGCAAATCTCACCTCCACCCTTCTCGGAACCGCCCAACTGGGGGGCAACATCCCGGTGGATGTCGCTGTGGACGGGGCCACCAACCTCTATGTGCTGACCAGCACCGACGGATTTGTCCGCAAATATGATGCCTTCGGAAATTTCCTTGGCACAGTCAATGCCGTCAGTCTGACCGCAGGCGCTGTGACGCCCACCGCGCTGGCCGTCAATGGCAGCACCAACATCCTTGTGACACGGACGGACGGCTCCCTGGTGCGGGTCAATCATCCTACAAACACCACGTCCACCACCTTGCTCGCGGCCGGCACGTTCAGCGCGCCGGGCGGCATCGAGGTTCTTGACAACGGAACCATTGTTGTCAGCGACACCGGCAATCATGCGATTCGCGCCGTCAATCCTGCGACGCTTGTTGTCAGCACCCTGTCAGGGCTTATTGGCACGGCCGGCACCAACAACGGGCCATCGTCCGTGGCCCGTTTCCGCACCCCCGGTCATGTTGCAAAAGCAGGCAACAACGTGGTGGTCGTGGCGGACACGGGGAATCATCAGGTGCGCTTGGTGGATGCCAGCGGCAACGCCTCGCTCCTTTATGGCGTGGATTCCAATGTGTGGTTCAATCTGCCCGCTGAAAACTACCCCGGCTGGCTCGATGGCAATGCTGGCAGCAATCCGGGTGATGCTGAAGCCCGCCTTCCCCGTGGCGTGGTGGTGGATGGCGCAGGCAGTGTTTATGTCAGCGAGCAGTTCTACCACATCATCCGCAAGGTGGCTGGCACCGGACTGACGGGGCCGGGCGGCACATCGAGTGGAGACGGCACGAATGTCGTTCTCAACCCGCCCTCGCTCTCCATCAGCCCCAACTCGGGTTACTTCCCCTCGGGAACAGCCGTCACTGTGACCAGTTCCAGTTCACAGGTTTATTACACAACCGATGGATCGACACCCACGACCAACAGCCCGTCCGTCAGCATGGCCGGAGGAACGGGAACCATCAACTGGTTCAATTCATCCGCGGATCTCAAGGCCCTGAAGGTCATCGCCGTCGCCACCAGCGGCACCAACACCGCCACGACAAATGTCACAGGTGTTGCGTCCTCCTCCAACACCGTTGGCATTCCGACCGATTTCAGTGCCGGCATCGGTGCCACGGTGTATGTTCCGGTGGTTGCGAACATCCGCACCAATGA
>CAYQCZ010000242.1:6062-6832 GCA_964415955.1 uncultured Verrucomicrobiota bacterium
GGGTTCCGTGTCGAGGTGATCCCTGCCGCCGGAAGTCCCGCCGCCGTGACCGCCATCAATGTGGTCGCCACCAGCACGAACGACTTCGTCCCTGTCAAAAGTGCCTCATCCGACGGGAATCCGCTCAATCTTCAGGTAACCCCTTACACGATCGGCACGACCAAGGGGGTTGCGGTGAGTTCCTTCAGTCCGAACAATTTCCTCGTGACGGATTTCGGGGTGCTCGCACTGCTGGAAATTGTGGTGCCAGGGACGCTTGCCCAAGGAAACACATATACCGTCAGGGTTTCCAACGTCTCCGGCACTTCCGATGGCATCCAATCCACGATTCCGATTTCCGCCGCGGCCGACCGCACATTGAGTATCACCAACATCAGCTACATCGTGGGGGACACCTCCTCTGGCCGTTGGTATAATGCCGGAAGCTTTGGGAATGGAGATCTCGACAACAGCGACGCCAACAATGTCTTCCTCGCCGCGCTGGGTCTGCGGGTGCCCTTCGCAAACAGCGATGCCTTCAATGCAATGGATGTCACTCCTGAGCTGCCGGGCAGCATTGTCATGGGAGACGGGCTGATCACGCTCAATGACTATCTGACCGTCAACGACCGTTCACTGAGGCTGCCCGGCAACACCGTTAATTTTTCACGGGCATGGGCTGGCGCGGGGCAGGGCATCAATGGACGCACAAATGGAAATGCAACACTGCCCGCGCGGGTTGCTGCCAATGTGGCTGCCGCGCCCGGGGAGGTCTGGCGCAAGGATGGTTC
>CAYQCZ010000243.1:0-6821 GCA_964415955.1 uncultured Verrucomicrobiota bacterium
ATCCTCCTCGTCGTCTATGAGCAGCAGTTTGTCCATGTTGATGGGCGTGCCGTGTCAGGCCAGCCCCGCTTATAGATGTTCACAATGGCGCGGCAAAGGCAGAATTAACCGTTGTCGTTTGTCTGCCGGACTATGGTTCGTCTGCAGCCTGTTGATCGTGGGCAATCGCCTTCAGGTTTTCCGAGTCCCGGACCAGCAGATAAACCAGTCCGCCCATGATGCTCCAGATCAGGCTTCCGGAGTAGGCCAGCAGTGAAAGGGACAGCGCCTGCGTGGAACTGGCGCCCACGGCCGGCACGGTGAGCAGCAGAACAAAAAGATTTTCGCGCACGCCCAGTCCGCTGGGGGTGATGGGAATGGCGGCGATGCAGATCACCGCGGGAACTGTGACCAGCAGGCTTCTGAGGGGCAGGTTCATTCCCAGTCCTTCGCTGAGAACCCAGAATTGCAGCACGCAGGCCATGTTCAATGTCATGGACGCCGCCATGGACCAGAGCAGAAACGATTGATGCCGGCCGTAATGACGGCAGGCATCCAACGAACGTTGCAGCAGATCACCTTTCGGCAGTCGCTGCATCCACGCACGGGCTTTCGGGAAGCGACGTGAAAGCCCCCCCCAGAAGGCCAGATAGACCAGAACCGATCCGGCGACGAGCATGGCCATCACGAGCAGGGCCACCACCTCCGTCATGTCATGGGCCGACACCCACCCCCAGTTGAGCATCACGGCCACCCCTGCGAAGAGCAGCATGGAGAACAAGCCCACCAGACGATCCACGAAAACGGCCGTCACAGCCTCCGTCTTCTTGTGATGTGTTTCCCGCGCGGCATAATAGGCCTTGAGCAGATCACCGCCGGTCGATCCGAGCAGAAAGGAATTGAAGAAGTGCGCGATGATCGAGATCTCCCCGGTGCGACGAACCCCCAGCTCGATGCCCTGCACGCGCAAGGCCATGGACCACCGGATCGCCCCAATCAACAACGTGCTTCCCATCAGCAGCAGGGACAGGGCAAAGGCACCGGGGTTCACAGCCTGCAGCATGTGCCACAACTCGCCCGGACCATGGGTCCACGCCTGGTGCCATTGCGTGGGGCGTGGGAGGTTGTCCCAGGCCAGACCCTGGCGGACTGCAAGGACGCGGGCCTCCTGCATGAAGATGTTGTGAAAAATCCAGATCAGCAGGGATGCTGCCACCGCGAGTTTGGAGAAAGTCCGCAGCATGGAGTGTTGGCGGGTCATTCGGGCATCCAGTGCTGCCTGATGTGCGTCCAGCTCTGCCGCACCTCCGCCTCGGACAGCGAGGGATGGAGTTCCAGCACCTTGATATGCTCCGGTTTCACCATGGGACGCAGACGGGGAAAATCGATCATGCCCCTGCCGATGGCGCGGTGGTCCTTTGCAGGGAAGACGACGTCATGAACATGGAACCCCAGCAGCTTCCCGGCCATGGCACCAAGGCCATCCACATGGTTTCTCAAACCGAGGTTTTCCTTGATTTGTGCATGGCCCGTGTCGTGCCAGTAGCCGAACACCGTCCCGGGAAGGTCCGCGAGAAAGGCTTCCAGCCCCGATTCCAGGGGGATTTCCTCCATGGCCTCCCGGCACTCCACACCCAGTTTGATGCCGCGTTTCTCGGCTTCGGGCGCAATGGCCAGCAGTGTTTCTTTTGCCCGCCGGATCCACGGTGCCGCCGATTTTGAGCGCTTCCCGACAGCTTTTGACAGCAGTTTCTGGTAGGCGGGTGTGGCATTGCCCCCCACTTTCGCCAGTTCTTCCAGTTTCGTGGAGAAATCATCCATGCCAATGCTGCCGCAGTGGAGAACCACGACCGGGGCACCGACCTGGGCCGCGAAATCGAGCGTCTTGATCGTGTAACGCACCGCCAGTTCGCGCTCGCGTTTGGTGGGGGCGCTGAACTGGTAGAGATTGGGAGCGGCGTGGTTGATGCCCACGGGCAGCGGACAGAAGTTGTGCAGTGTGGAAATCCGGATGTCCCCGGACTCGACCGATTTGAGGATGCCGGGCATGAGGCTGATGCGGATGCCGTGGCTCAACTCGGCATGGGTGAAGCCCAGATTGCGGATTTCGAGCAACATCTCACGGCCGTCAATGTGACGGTGCGAATTCCAGCATGTGGACAGCGAATACATGAACGACGGCCCGCAGATTAGGGGAAATGGAGCAGGGCGCAACCGACTTCGCCTTCGAGCATTCAGTGGAACGGAGGGCTGACAGGCAAGGGCTGCATGACGGTGGTGCCGGCGGAGGGGGTCGAACCCACACGAGAGGTTGTCTCACCAGATTTTGAGTCTAGCGCGTCTGCCAATTCCGCCACGCCGGCACGAAGCAGTGGCGGGACGCTAACAGACGGCATTTCCCGGGCGCAAGCGCCCGTTTGCGGATTTGCTCACTTTGCTGGCTGGTTGCGGGCATGGCTGGCCGCGTTATCGCGCAATGCGAAGCATCTCATTGATGCGCCTGAAGGTGGCTTCCGGGAATCCCATGGCGCGTTTGAGCTGGTAGTCGCGCTCCAGTGCGTTCGTGTGGTTCTCCCATTTTCGATAAGTGTGCCAGTCGATGTGTCCCCGCGCCCATGACCATGCTCCCATCACGGGCACTGGAAAGTCGCTGCCATGCACCAGGCGCTCAACAATGCCGGGTTGGAGACATCTGGGAATGACACTGCCCCGGAAGGGCGTGTTGAGGGCGCTGATGTCCGCGTAGAGATTGGGATGTTTGTCCAGCATCGTCACAAGTTCATCGAAATACTGCGGATCGAACAGGCCGCTCTTCGTTGCGCAATGGGCGGCGATCACGTTGACGCCGCACTCGAGTGGTTGGAGCAAAACACGGGGCGACGCAAGGTCGGGGCGCACGACTTGAAGCGTGTGTTCGCCGCCGGTGTGTGCGAGCAGGGGCAGGCCTGCCTCCGCCATGCGCTCCCAGAAACGCCGGTAGGCCGGCAGGTTGCAATCGATGTTCTGGCAGTTGGGAAGCATCTTGAGCATGACTGCGCCATTGGCGAGGCACCGTTCCAGTTCTTCCAGTGCATCAGATCGTGCGGGATGAATCGACACGGCCGGGAGAAAGATGTCGGGATGCGCCCGCGCCAGTTTGAAGACGTAATCATTTGGCACATGAGCGGTGCCTGCGTTGCTCATCAAACGTCCCTGTTCGTCGTAAACTTCCTCCTGGGCTAGGAGGACAACGGCATCAAGCGAGGAGCTGCGCACGAGCTCCACAAGCCGTTCCGCGAAGAGGTGGTCGAGGTCGCCTTTGAGTGCGCCGATGGGAAGGCCGATGTGCCGGGCCATGAAGGCCTGCAACGGCCAGCGCCATGCAGGCGTGCGCACCCAGCATCCAGTGCCGCCAGAGCCGTTGCCCACCACATGCACGTGCATGTCGATGAGCCGTCCACCCGCAGGCCGGGCTGGATCAGGAGGTGGTGTCATGCCGTGTTTGTTTTGGTGACTGCAAGCTTCCTCCCGGGTCATGGGTTTGTGCAAAGAAAAAGCCCCGGCCGTGATGGGCGGGGCTTCTCTTGATGCCGGACGCCATGCATCCGTGCCGGACTATGGCCGGTCGTATTCACCGAGCTTGCGCAGCCAGATGTTGCGGAAGCGCATCGGATTGTTGTGGTCCTGGAGCTGGATGAAAACCTCGGACGGGTGCGGCTTGCTGTAGTCGCCCACACGACGGTGTGGCGTGTTGCCGATGTATTCCCTGCGATGATGCAGGACGACGCCGTTGTGAATGACCGTGACCGCCGCTTTCTTGATGTTCTTCCCTTCGGCGTCCCAGCGGGGTGATTCGAAGATGATGTCGTAGGACTGCCATTCGCCCGGAGGCTTGCTCGCGTTCACCAGCGGAGGCGTCTGGCCGTAGAGCGCTCCAGCCTGGCCGTCGGGATAGGTGGGGTTGTTGTGGGAGTCGAGGATTTGAACCTCGTAAATGCCGTTGAACAGCACCCCGCTGTTGCCGCGTCCCTGGCTGTCACCTTCCACCTTGGCGGGTGTGGCGAATTCCAGGTGGAGCTGGAAATCCGCAAATGTGTCCCTGGTCTGGATGCTGCCGGACTTGGGGGCCACTTCCATGTAGCCGTTCTCCACCTTCCAGCCAGCCTCGCCCTTGCCGCTCTTCCATTGGGACAAGCCCTTGCCGTCAAACAGCACGATGGCATCCGAGGGGGGCGGTGCCATGTGGCTGAATCGCTCGCCGGGTGTGACAACCCGCGGCACGGGGCGGTCGCCATCGTGGACGTGCCATTGGGTGCCGGGAATGATGGGGGTGTCGCTGTAACCGACGCCCTTCTTTGCGTCAGCAGCATGGAGAGAGAGCGAAGCCAGTCCGGCCACGCCCACGATGAAAGTGAATTTGGAAAAGCGCTTGGTGGTCATGGCCGCTAGTGTCCAAACCACACGCACAAAGGCAAGCGCGAGTTGCTTGGAAGAGACGGACCGATTGCACCCCGTGCGGTTGTTGTGCGTGAGTTGTGCGTGAACTTCAGTGGAGGGGGCATGGCGACACTGCCCGCCTGCCGCTTGCCGCGTCACCCCGCCGGTCCTTGCTGCCAATGTAACCTGCCGCGTGAAGGGGGCCATCCAGCCGGCTTGCCGCAAGGATGCTTTGATGAGCTGCCCCGGCGGGCATTTCGGTGGGCATTTCGCCATTGCCAAACGCGCCTCATTTGCCTACACCAAGGGCCGTTGAAAACGGATTCCACATGTATGGCGGGTTTGTTGGGCTTGTTTGTCCTCATCCTCACAGGCACATCCGCCGGGGCTCAGGGTGCCTACGTGCGCAGCGGTGGCTACAACAGCGACTGCATGGTCCGCCCCAACATGCTCCGCGCCAACTTTGAGAAATCCAGCTTCGTCAAATCTGAATTCGAGCGCCCGGTTTACCTTCGCCGCGAGGTCGTCCCCCAGAAATACGAACGTCTGGATTTTGTGCACACCGAAATGATCCGCCCGCAGTTTGTGCGTCCGGAATTTCATCGGTGCACGGAGACCGAGAAGAAACGCTCCGGCATCTATCGCGCGGCTGGTTTTTCGACTGCGCCGGGGCTCGTCCACGATGAACAGGGCCTGCCTGCGGTCGTCTCCATGGCTCCGGCCGTCAAAGTCCCTCCAACGTCGGAAGTGGACTGCTGCTCCGGGCCTCTTTTCACCCCTTCCGCCTCCGCGCAGGCGGCGCGCTGAGCCGGCCGGTTGCCCATGCCGCCCGCGTGTCCCGGGAATTCCCTTGGAATATGAGATGGCACGCTTCCGCATGCATTGACCTGTGAAGATCCTCTATCATTTTCGCACACGCGGAACAGGAGCGGAGGCGGTCCACATCTCGGGAATCGCCACGGCATTTGAGAGGATGGGCCACGAGGTGGTCTTTTCAAGCCCCACGGGCGTTGATCCGCGACAAGGCGCTGGAGCCAGCCCATTTAAATCCGGCGGAAGAGAAGGGTGCCTGAGCCGGCTGGCCAGGCGTTGTCCTGGATGGATTTTTGAGTTGTTGGAGATGGGCTACAATGCCAGTGCCTGGCTGCGGAACAGGCATCTGCTCTCCAGTGGGGGCTTCGGGCTGGTTTATGAGCGGCACGCCTTTTTTCTTTTTGCCACTGCCGCGCTGGCTGCTTCACGACGGCTGCCGCTGGTGGTTGAAGTCAACGAACTGGCCGGTGATGCGCGCATCCGCAAACAGCCCGCCCTCATGGCCCTTGTCCGGTGGTGCGACCGATACACGTTCCGCAGGGCGGCCTGCATCATCGTGGTTTCGCCCCACTTGAAGCGCCGGATCGAGGCGCTTGGCATCGACAGAAGCAAAATCCACCTGCTGCCAAATGCCGTGGATGCGGACCTGCATTCCCATCTGGCCGATGGCGCCGTCCTGCGGCAGAAATGGAGGGCTTTGCCGGGGGACGTGGTGATTGGGTTTGCTGGGTGGTTTGTTGAGTGGCACAAACTCGACCTGTTTTTGGATGTGTTTGCGGGCCTCGTCAAAAGGCATCCCGAAGCGCGGTTGGTGCTTGTGGGTGAAGGTCCGCTGGAGGCAGGTCTTCGACAGCAGGCCGAGCGGCTGGGCCTTGGGGAACGGGTCGTGTTTGCCGGGACGGCATCCCATGCAGAAATGCCGCAGCATCTTGCGGCCATGGATGTTTGCGTGGTGCCGCACAGCAACGAATACCGTTCCCCCATCAAGCTGTTCGAATACATGGCGCAGGGCAGGGCGGTGGTGGTGCCGCGCACCGAGCCCATCGAAATGGTGATCCAGGATGCCGAGAACGGGCTGCTTTTCGAGCCCGGGGCGCCCGCCTCCATGCAGGCGGCCTTGGAAGCGTGCGTCGCGGATCGATCCCTCCGACTTCGGCTCGGAACGAACGCACGACGGCTTGTGTTGGAACGGCATACATGGGACAGGAACGCACAAACCGTGATGGCAGCGGTTGGACACATGGTTGCCCGGGATTGAGCATGTCATCATGGACGTTCGAGCAATCATCCTGATCATCCCCATCAGCCATTCTTGCAGTGCGGGACAAAAACCATAAAACTATTGCAAAGAGTCTCTTGAGTGCTAACTATCTGCCCGAATTTATGGGTTTTGGAAAATCTACTATGAAATCAAATCGACTCCGCCACTTGCTCACGGTGCTGGCTCTGGGCTCCACCGTGCTGACAGCCGCCGCTCAAATCATTTCCCTCGATGATCCATCGAAAAGCTCCTTGGATCACACCGCAGACGGCATATATGGCGGTCGCTTTCCGTTCCTGCGTTATCGCAAGCCGGAAGCCAAGCCCACACCGGCCAAGCCCGCCCCGGCTCC